>NZ_JAUBVE010000043.1:0-56177 GCF_036705715.1 Microcoleus sp. AT3-D2
GGTTGATACGATAATTGCTGTGGCTCTTGACTTAATTAATCCGAAACATCTCAAAAGCTGGTTTACTAATTGCTGCTGCTGTACCTCATAACATCCGGAAGTGCTGTATAGTTGAAGTCCATAAACTTTCTTTTCTAGAATAGCTATTGCTAAGACACTTAGGACATAAAATACAAGTCTTTTCCTTACAGGAGCCTAAGAAATGGCAAAAGCTTATAGCTACGACCTGCGTCAAAATCTGATTAACGCCATTCAGGCAGTCTAGCAATACACTTATTTAATAAAAAATATAAAAAAATGGCGTTTGTACTTGACAAACGCCATTTTATAGAATTACAAACGTGGCGTCTTATCTTGTTTAAACGACGCTAACAATTCGCGAATTTGGTCGGCCGCAATCTCGCGCCCGCCCAAACCAAAAGCTAGAGCAATGCCAACTGCGATCGCCCCAAGCAGCAGCCCGAAAGCCAAATTCACAATATCGCTGCCAATGCCCATCTGTTGCAGGGCCAATGCCGAAACAAAGGCAATAATCGCAATCCGAGCCGTTTGGCCCAAAAGCCGCGCTTGGCGAGTTCCAGAACTGGCAATCAAACTAAACGCCAGATTCGCCAAATACAAGCCGATCGCAAATACCACCAAACCTGCCAGCACCCTACCTGCAACCAGGACAATACCGCTAACAATCGCCGTCAGTGCCGGAATCCCCAGCACGTCAGTAGCGGCCACCACAGCAAACAGCAGGATGCCCACCTGCACCACTATGCCGACAAATTCCGAAGGCGTGCGGGCCGGAAGTTCCGGTTCTTGAAGAAACGTTGCCTCCGGATCGATCGAACTCGGCGGTATCTGCAGCCGGTGTTTCGGCTGCTGCACTCCCAACCAAGAAAAGACATTGTTAAAGCCAATTCCCGTCAGGATATTAGTCACCAAATCGCTGATCCAGCGGCCCAAAATGTAAGCAAGCGCCAGAATTAGCGCTGCTGTAAAAATGTTGGGAAGCGCGCCCAGAATCGTGTTGAGCATCGCGATTGCAGGCTGCGAAATCGCCTGAATGTCCAAAGCGTTGAGAGCTGCGATCGCCGTTGGAATTAAAATCAAAACATAGACGATCGTCCCGGCAATCCACGACAGCGATTGTCCGCCCGAAGTCCGCGAAATTCCAAACCGAGCGCCCAAACCGTCCGCCCCAGCAGCAGCCAACAGATTCGTGACAATCCGCCGCACCACCATAGCCAGTAGCCAGCCCACAAACCCAATCACCACAGCTTCCAGAATTTTCGGAATTGCCGCCAGAATTTGGTTGAGTAAATTATTAACCGGCAGCAGAGCCTGCTGCATTTCCAGTGAGTCGAGAATCAGTGGCAAAAACAGCAGAAAAATGAACCAGTACAGCGCATTCGCCACAGTATCGCTCAGCAGCAACGGGCGCTCGCTGGACGCAGTACCCGCCTCCTGATTCAACCGCTCGTCTACGCTAAAAGTCCGCATCACGCGCGATACGGCCATTTTGGCGACTGTCGCCAACACCCAAGCAATCCCCAACCAAATTAGCGCGCCGGCTAACTTCGGCAAGAAACCGGTAATTTGATTGAGAAAAGTATTGAGCGGTTGCGAGACAGCCGTTAGATTCAGGCGGTCGAAAAAGGCAATTAGGAAAAAGATAAAAATGATCCAGAACACCGCTGTGGAAATCCATTTTTCCACTTGCGGGGTTTCAGCTCCTTCCGGGCGGCCGGTAATCCAACCAGCCAGCCGATTGTCGATCGTAGTCTTCTTGAGCAATCCCCCGACTACAGATGAGACGACGGCTGATATTATCAAGCCAACTAGCAGGATACCGACGGCCCAGAGGAGATTTTCAATGTTTGAGCCCTGAAAGAGATTGTTAATTCCGCGCTCGGCCTGTGCCAGCGGATTTGCGGGCTGGGCCTGTGCCAAAATGCGATCGGACAAAGCCACTATTGGGTCCGATATGGGTCTAGTTATTTCTTGCCAACTTTCATTCATTTTTTTCTCAGGTTAACGTCACATTTGACAAGGAGAAGACGAAACTTTAATAATAGTTCCAAAAAATCTAGACATCGCCTAAATTTAATGTTTGTACACTTTTAATGTACTGGGTTAACTACAAAACCCTCTATCGAATTTGGGATAAACCCATCTCCGACTGCTTTGGGGCCAATATTCAAAGAACCGTTCACATCGGCATTTATTAGTTATCCAGTTTGGATTCTGAACAATTCTCTTTTTACCCTACTGCCAATGTAGTCGGAATGTTGTTGAATTGGTTCCAAATCCAAAGCTGAACATTTAGAGCTGTAACTTTCCTTAACTAACACAACTTGAATTCCCGCAAGTTGTCCTTTGTACTGCAACATTTGCAGAAACCGGCGATGGGGAATACAGGCAAAATTTTGATTTCTAATCATACCAGTATTAATCCCATCTTGAAAATCCTGGTTCCAGCTTATAACCAGCAAGCCCATTTGATAATTGACGAGTTCTTTGATAATTGCGGAACTCGTCGTGTGGAGGTAGTAATCCACTTTACAGTTACGCTTGTGCCACCATTTGGCGAGGTTTTTACTGGTTTTTTGCGCTACGGGCAGCAATGATTTCAGTGCCGATGAAACTTGATTGCAGTATTTGTTTCTTGACTTAACACCCCGTCCCTCGTAGATTGTCGGTACTAACCCAAGAACATTGTATGTTAATGTTGCCAGATTGTTTAATCCTAAATCTATGGCAGCTATTATCTGATTAACTTGTAAAGACTGTTCTAACTGTTCATAGAGCACCTCGACAACATAACAACCTACTTTGGGAACAATCCGGATTTCCAGAATCGAGGTGACTTTTGAGGGCAACCAAATATTAGTCCCAGAGGAACAAGCATATCCTTTTTTTAAGGCTTTTTTGCTGACAGCTTGACAATTAAATACAACTACATAGCGCCCCTCCTCTCTTTTTCGCTCTCTTGAACCTTTATAATGAGGAATTTTCGGTGCGGTTTTAGATTTAGTGGTGTCTTCCTGATAGTTTCGCACCCCCAGATAGTAGCTAGTCCATTCTTTGAACACTAAGCCGATCGTGCTTTGTGCTACCTTTGCGGGCAGTGCTTTGTAATCAGGACTTGTTTTGAGCGCGCGATAAACAGCCAGAGCGTTTGTTTGTTGGCTAGCGAAAAAGTTTTGACGGTAGATGTAATTAGCGCTATTGTAAAGATTTTTGCACAGCAAAGACAGTCTATCGGCTTCTCGATAAAACCTATGATTTGGTTTAATGATGTGCCTTTCGACTAACTCCATAATCGGTATATATACTTTAATTCAAGATGATACACTGTATTTATGAGTGTGTCAATCTTTTAATTTCTGGAAAAATTGACGGTACAAGTAAATAAAGGACTATCAAGTAAGCAAAGTTTTGTAATACCCTCCTTGTTGCAGGTTCTCATGTCAATTCGTCAAGTTTTCGAGCAATCCATTGAAATTCGCGCTGCTGCTACCTTGGTGGAGCAATGTATAGTCGATCGCACTTTAATGCACAAGTGGCTCAATCCCCTGCTACGCTGCGATCCTCAAGGCGAATGGGATACTGCCGTAGGAAGTCGCAGCTTATTTATCATAAAAATTCCAGTTTTGCAACCCTCTTTAGAAAGTGTTGTGTTGGAGCGACAACCAGGTTTAATTGTTTGGGGGTTTGACGGATTTTTCAAAGGATGCGATCGTTGGGAATGCCAGCCGCAAATCCAAGGAACTCTCTTGATTAACCGCTTTGAATTTCAAATTCCCAATCGTTTAATTAGATTTGGTTTCAATCGCTTTGCAGCCCCTTGGACAGAAAAAGATATGAAAGACCAACTCCGCCGCCTCAAGCGGGTAGCCGAGCAACTATCTCAAAGAATGGGTAAGGGGTAATGGAGAATGGGTAATTGGGAACTTTTACCCTCGCATAGCCGAAGAATTGGTAATGGGTCATGAGTAATTGCTAATAGCTGAAAGTTAGAGCTAATAGGAAAAAAAGCACCAATTCCCAATTCCCAATTCCCCATTCTCCCTTCCCTCCAACTTCAGTTATTTACTTCGTACTTCCCGCTGGATTGGGCTGACAAATCATTTCTCTCGCCGAATTCACGGCTTGGTTAGCCGTATTTTGCAAAGTCGGGGAATTCTGATACAAAGCTTGCAAATCTTGCACATCTTTAATCACTCGCTCGTAAATAACCATCGCTTGATTGCCGTCAACTTCTAAGGCAGTAGGGCTGTAATTTTGCATCACTTCAATCAGCGATATTTTGCCATCTTTGGAAGCTGCGACTAAAGCATCGCGCAGTGCCGGCACGCTTTGAAGCCGAGCAGTCGGCGCATAAGCAACCTCGCCCAATTGTTTGAAAACAATTTCCCCAAAATAAGTGCTTGCTAGCCGCGCTACTAATTGAGAATCTAAAGGCACTTCTCGCGTTAATATTTCGCGCATCGACTCGGGAGTTTGTTTCGCAAGACTCAGAACGCTTTGCAGTTGAGATGATGCTTGGCCTGTTTGTGTAAAGCTTTGCAAGTCGCTCATCGGTAATGTTACGTCAACAGCACCGTATTTTACGGTAACATTATCTAATGCAAAGGCTTTGCCGCTGCTTAGGAATACTGCACTTGTTCCCAGCAAAAGCGCCAAACCCAATGATAAAGACTTTGACATTCTTTTGGTTAAATGGGCTGACAGCGGTTGCATTCCGTTGAGATAACGTTGTTGAAACTGAAAGTTCATGAGTTTGTTCCTCTTTACGTCAAAATACTTTTTAGATTACTCGTCAGTGCGGATATCAGTGCGGATATCAGTCGGGAAAGTCGAATCGGGATGTCCGTAAATGACCTATAATTTTACAGTCAAGTCCAGCAATTTCAACCTATCAAAAGATAGGTGTTAATTTACAACTAATATGTTATGCTTAGCTTTTTGACAAATTTAGATACCTTTGCAAAAATGATAAACGCGAAATTTGGTCGTCGGGCAGCAATTTATTGATTGTCACTTTTATGTCTTATAGTGTGCTGTGCGACATCTAGCGAATTTAACTTCAAAGATCCCGATCGAGCCGATCGACCAATTGGCGAATTCTAGCAGCATCAGGAGCATTCGGAGCATTTCTCAGGTATAGTTCCAAATCGTGGCGCGCTTCGGCAAAGCGTCCCAGTTGATAATAGAGAATTCCGCGATCGCGCCGTTCCCCCAGCGCATCGGGAAACAGCAGCAAAATCCGTTCGATCGCCAAGAGTACCCTCACAGCATCTCCCTGTTGCAAGTAAATCGCCTTCAGATTTCCCAGCATTCGCCCCAACAAATGTCGGCGACTTACCGGGGCAAGAAAACTCGGCTGCAACTCCATAGGTTGACCGTAAATTTGAGAAAGTCTGGCTTGACAATCTTCAGGAAACAATATCTCGCCGCCGTTAAACGCATCAACAAAAATACCAGCCTCTTCAAAATCTGGTCTAATTAAAAAATGTCCTGGCATCCCAATTCCCACCATCGGAAATTCAATGCGCTTAGCAACCTCCAAATAAACCAAAGATAAAGAGATCGGAATGCCAGTACGCCGATCGATCACTTCATTCAAAAAACTATTGCGGGGGTCGTAATAATCAACATCATTGCCCGCAAACTGCAACTCCCCGTATAAATAGCCGTTAATAGTTTGAATAATCCGCAGCGGATAATTCTGTGCCGGCAGGCGATCGCGCACTTCATCTGCGATCGTGTCGAGAGCATTTAGATATTCCTCTGGCTCTAAATTTGGGTATTCTTCCAAAGCCATATAAAGGGCAGCTTTCGCCAGGTCGATCGAGCCATCAGGCTGATTTATTTCTCGATAAAAGAGTTGTCGGGCGATCGGAAAATCCATATTTATTATTGATTTATTTTAAATTTACTTTTTTTACCAAAATCATGAACAGGCAAGATGCCTGTTCCACAACAAAGATTATTCTGGTAAACAGACATTTTTTGTAGTATAATCAACCTTTTTTATGGTAAAACCGATACTTGTTCTTTTGAAACAGCCATTTGGTCTGTTTCCCAAAAGATATTAAAAACAGTGGATTATTTAAATTTTAATATATTCTAACTTTTTTACTCTAAATCAGCCACTATTTTTAATAAAGCTTCACGATTTTTTTCAATCGAGCCAGATTGAGGTGAACGCCCTCGGATGTCAAATGAACTTTCAAATCCCGTGACTTTTACCAATCACCCAACTGCGGCGAAAAATCCGAGCCAGAGTCGATTCTTCCAAAGCAAAATAGATAGGGCGGCCGTGAGGACAAGTGCGCGGATTACGAGTTTGCTGCCATTCATCCAACAAATTTTGCATTTGGGAAAGACTCAAAGGAGTACCGTTTCGCATAGCACTACGGCAAGCAGTCGCAACTTGAGCAGCTTGTAAATCGGCGACTTTACTGAGTTCAAAAAGCGCATCCGCACAGTCATCTCGATCGGCTAACAATTCAGGAACTTCGCGGGCAGCCCATAGCTGTTCCCCAAAACTTTCTACTTCCAAACCCAATCGAGATAAATTCTCTATTTGCAGCGCCGATAATTGACTGAGAATTACTGGTTTTTCTAGACATTTTAGCTGCCAAGCCGCGCACAATTGCTCGTATAAAACGCGCTCGTGAGCGATGTGTTGTTCCACCAACCACATTCCGCTGGAATGTTCGGCAACAATGTAAGTATTGTGAACTTGAGCGATCGCCCTCAATTCCATCAATCCTATTTTATTAGCTTTTTCCTGTTCGTCGCCGTCATCCTTCTGCCTAGCCGAAATCCCGACACTGTAAGCACTTTTTTGTTCCGACGCCTTCAGCAATTGTCCCACTCGATCGGGAATAGGGGCAGGTGGCAAAACTTCATCGTTCAAATGTAAAGCACGAGTAATTGCCGCGCTAACTTGCGCTTGCCAAAAACTCGGATCGTGCAGATAAATTTCAACCTTAGCCGGGTGGCGGTTCCAGTCGATTTCCGAAGGGGAGATTTGCAGGTGAACAAAACACACTGGATAGCGATCGCGCGGACAAGTGCGGGCAAAGGCGCTGAGAATAGTTTGCTCTAATTCGGGCGATCGCACAACTCGCCGATTTACCCCCACCTTCACCCAATCCGGCCGCCTGCGGTGACAGCGATCGGGCAAACCAATTACTAACTCCAAACACTGGGAATTAGGCATTGGGAATTGGGAAGTAGCAACTGGGAACTGGTAATTAGGCTTAACTGTAGCGCCCACGAGTTGAGTTTCTACCAATAAATTTGCTGCTTTCTGATGTTTAGGACTCGCAGGCAAATCTAACTTTAAATACTGCAAATCGCTCGATCGCACACCGCGCACGAATTGAGGTAAAAGTTGTTCTGCTGTGCTACCAGGAGTTACGTGCAAACAAGGCGTATTTCCTTGACGCAACTGCCAATTAACGTGCGGGTGACAAATAGCAATTTGCTGAAGGGTTAATTGGATCGATCGCATTTGCTGCGCCGGCGACAAAAAACTGCGGCGCACAGGCCAATTGCCAAACAAATTATCAACAGTCACCACCGTACCCGGAGCGATCGCTGCTGTTTCCACCTCCACAGCAACGCCCGCGTTATTGTAAACCACCCGCCAGCCCGATCGAGCATTTTCAATTCCCCCCTTGTTAAAGGATGATTTGGCGGGGGTTTGCGCCGACTCTCGATTTTCCGAAAAATCCCCCAATCCCAAATCATTCGATCGGCTCAAAACCTCCAAACAGCCCAACTGAGCCAAACTGTGCAAAGCTTCCCCCCGAAATCCCAAAGTATCAATTTTGTAAAGGTCAGCTTCAGTGGTAATTTTGCTCGTACTGTGGGGCGAAGCCGCCTGCCGCAAATTTTCCAGATCCATTCCCGTACCATTATCTGCAACTTGCACCCGCCACTGTTCGGGCCAAACAGACACAACGATACGAGTTGCGCCAGCATCCAGAGAATTTTCAACTAATTCTCGTACCGCAGCGGCGATCGAGTCAATCACTTCGCCGGCGGCAATTAAATTGATAACTTCTGTGGGTAAGGTTTGAATAGTAACTGGCATCAAATTTTTAGCAGTTCGTTAATTCAATTATACTTGATTCTGCAAGTCGCTAGAGAGTATTAGGACTGACGCTCTTCAACCCGGTTTATTAGGGAAATATTGTTTTATCACAAGATATCTACTCATCAACCAAGTCTCTGAGGCTTAGTGAGAAAGTCCTAAGTATATATCTTTCTACTTACTTAATTTTGATCTGCTAAAGCCATGCTTCTAGGCAAGCGGATGTAAAAAGTTGTCCCTTTTTTGTCCTCTGACTCATAAGTAATTTTCCCTTTGTGAGCCTCAACGATCGACTTAACAATTGCCGTTCCCAACCCAGTACCAGTCCGCTTGCCATAAGTCACAAACGGTTCAAATAACTTTTCCTTAATTGTCGGTGGAATGCCGGGGCCGTTATCATAAATGCTAATTTCTGCCCACTCCTCACTTTGTGTCACCGCAATCTCCACCCGACCCCCTCTTCCGCCAAAAGCCTCAACAGCATTCCCAACTAAATTTTGTAAAACACGCAAAATCTTATTTTCATCCGCTTCCACTATTACTTCTGTCACCCGTACTACTAAATCTACTTTGGCTGCTTCAAAATAAACTCTGTTCAACTTTTCAAACTGTTGCAACGTCTGAATTAGATTAATTGGTTTTTTATGTAATACAGAATTACCGCGCGAAAATTCTAATACTTCTTCAGCCATCCCCAACATTCTATGAACCTGCAACTGAATAAGTTCGCACCACTCCTGAGTTTCCTCATCGGGGTGCATTTCTTTGAGCATTTCGCTGGAGAGTTTAATTCCGGTAAAAGGACTTTTGAAATCGTGAATAATTGTACTCACCATTTCTCCTACCAATACCATTTTTTGTTTGTGTACCAACTGGCTAACATATTGATCCGTGGTATCCCGTAAATTTTTAGTAATGAAACTAAACATTTGCAGTACCGAACTGCCTTTAGCAAACTGGAGAGTTGTTATTAGTTCTTCACGGGCTATTTTTGCCAAAGTCGAGCCTGCAACTGCCACAGCTCTAGCACTGCGTGGCTCTCCGTCTAAAACTCCGAGTTCGCCAAAATAATCGTCTGGCTTAGCCACAGCAACAGTTTGATATTTATTGTTTTCAATTCGCTTACTAAACTGGACTTTACCTTCTAAAACTAGATAGAAAAAATCCGCTGTTTCTCCTTCTTCAAAAACCAGCGTTTCCTCAGCAAAACTCTCCAAAACAGCTATTTGGCAAAGGTGAGCAGCTTGCTCTGGTTCAAAATAAGACATAAATCGATGAGATGCCAGATCCATGTTAAAATACCTGAGACTTAATTTAAACAGTTTCTTTCTTCTATTTTCGCCGATCGGAATCGGTGCATTAATCAAATACAATACTGCTTTAATCTGCCTCTATTTTCTGACCTCCGAGGCTTTGACGCAAGGATTAGCGCCGGGATGTAGAGTCAGACTAGGACAGCAGCAGCAGTAATCTCAGCAAAATTCTCAGTTAATTGACTAAAATACATAAATATTGTACTATTTTTGAAATTTAAATTGGATGTGCGGGGGGTTCTCTGGCAACCTCAGAAGATTTTAACTGTAGAGATATCGTGTAATTTAAATGTCGATCAACCGAGTTTACAAAAATTAACGATCGCCCGATAAAACGATCGCAGCATTCTGCCCGCCAAAGCCAAAACTTAAACAAACCGTATTTCTGACAATAGCCGATCGCGTACAGCGAACAAAGTCTAATTCAAACCCCGGTTTTTTCATTCCCACGCAAGGCGGCAACATCTGATATTTAATACTCATCAAACAAAAAGCCACGCCCAAAGCTCCCGAAGCTCCCAAAGTATGACCTGTCGCCCCCTTAGTCGAACTAACAGCAACTCCTCGGTGAAATAACTTCTCAATTAACAGTGCTTCGTGTCGGTCATTTAACTCAGTTGCAGTACCGTGAGCATGAATAAAATCTATATCAATCCTCGCTAAATTGCTGCGTTTCAAACATTGATTTACCGCCGCGATCGCACTTCCCCCCCCCAGCTCCGGGGCGTTAGCATGGCAAGCATCATTTGTCAAGCCAAAACCGGAAACTCGACCGTAAATTTTAGCACCACGACGCCTTGCCAACTCGGCCGATTCTAATACAAATAAAGCCCCGCCTTCACCGAGGACAAAGCCTTCCCGATTTTCATCAAAGGGATAGCACCCTGTGTTTGCCAAAGCACCCATCCGGCTAAATCCAGCCAGAGTCAGCGGTGTGATAGGCGCTTCCACAGCACCTGCGATCGCCCGCTGACACTCACCAGTGCGGATTAAATCAACCGCACGGGCGATCGACCAAATACCCGTCGCACAAGCAGCCATCGGTGCCAGTACCGGCCCCGTCGAACCAATTGCCCTCGCCGCTGCGATCGCCCCCATGTGAGGCAAAAAATTCACAAATTGAGAATTGGGCATTGGGCATTGGGCATTGGGCATTGGGCATTGGGCATTGGGAATCGGTAATTGGGAATGGGTAATTGAGAATTCTCTTTCGTCTTCCTTCTCCCCTCTTCCTTCTTCCCTCTTCCTTCTTCCTTCTTCCTTCTTCCCTCTTCCTTCCCTCGCCAACAGTTCTAAATTTGCCTGAAACCCCCGGCTAGAACCGATCGCAATCCCGCAATCGGGCAAAGGCAAAGTCAAATTAGCATCTTGCACAGCATCTGTTAAAACCTCCCGAATTAAAGTTATTAAATCGGTCGGTTTTGTGCCAATTAAAGCCAAAGGTCGCCGTTCAAGTTCTATAAAAGGTTGATGTTGCCGAATTCCTGATTCCCCAGACAACAATCCTTTCCAGCTACAATCCAGAGTGCCTAAAGCAGAAACCAGGCCAATTCCCGTAACAACAACATCCACATCTGCCCTCAGCTTCCCAAATTTTTAGTCATTAGTCATTAGTCATTAGTTATTGATGATTGGAACTAATTATTAACTACTAACCAACGACCAACGACTGATATCGTTTCCGGTTGCATCGGAATAATAAAATCGAATCAACAGTCAACACTCAACAACCATTGAGTTTTTCGACCCCGAGTCAACAGTCAACCGTCAACAGTCAACCGTCAACAGCCAACCGTCAACAATCATCTCCATTGTGCAACCGGAATTGAACTGACGAGTGACGACTGACTATTGACTACTGAACAGGCTTAAAATTTTCCAAACCCTGAGTAACAGTAGCCTTCTCAATGCGATCGCCCGCTTCAATCTTATCAACAACATCCATCCCTTGCTTCACGTACCCAAAAACCGCATAACTACCGTCCAAAAACGGTACATCGGTCAAAGTAATGTAAAACTGAGAAGAAGCCGAATCAGGACTCTGCGATCGAGCCATAGCCACCGCCCCGCGACTGTGCATCAACACGGGTTTCTCCTTAACCCCAGCTTCTTCTAGCGTCGCGCTGTAAGTAGGGTTTGCAGCACCTTTAGCTTTAATTTCTAGAGGAATCCTGCGTTCTGCAGTAGTTTTCGGGTCAATAAAACCGCCAGTTCCCAGCCGCGCTGTAGGAAATTTAGGGTCTTTGCCCTGGGGGTCGCCGCCCTGAACTACAAAAGGCTGAGGTTCCCGGACGACTCGGTGAAAAACCAATCCGTCGTAGACACCTTTCTGAACCAAATCGACAAAATTGCCCGCAGTAATTGGCGCATTTGTGCCGTCGAGTTCGATCGTAATTGGAGAACCTTTAACCGTCATCACCACCGTTGCTTTTCCTTCCAATCGTGGCAAGTTGCTAAATTGCGAACTCGTCGCTACAGCAGCAGGAGAAGGAGACGGAGACAAAGTAATATTTTCACCCGACGCCGGATTCGATGTCGGAGTCGAGTTTGCCACAGGGGAATTACTGCATCCTCCGACAAACAACGCACCAATTATTAAAAGTGAGAACAACCACCGCTGAATTTTGATTTGCATTTGCATTTGTATTTTCACTTTGAGTCAATTACGGACTTTGCAACTAAAGATTTTAATTCAATAGTCCTGACTGTTTTTAGTTCGTAGTCTGAAACCCGCGATTTTGCTTTGGTAGCGAACTTGCCGCAGATCCTTGAAACCCTTATTCTACGGTTGGCAATCAAAAACTTTCGCAAGTATGGTTAATTGATAGATTCAAAAATTGGTAACGGGCTGACTCGCAGATCGATTTTTTTCACTTACCAGGTAGGTAAGGTGCGCGGCCCAGCGCACCCTACGAGACATTACCAATCTAAAATCGCAAATCGCAAATCGCAAATCCCTAAAGTCCTTCTAGGGGAACTTGCAAAAATCGAGCCAATTCGGCCGCTTGATTTTCCACTTCCGACAAAGCAATCGGCTGTCCGACTCTAGTCAAGGGAAACTGACGGCGGTCTTTGAGCTTAAGATAAATACTGCGGCGGGGACTGAGACCTTCTTTAATGTCCACCCGCACAGATTGCACGTCCGATGTCTTGCAAGTAAAATCAACTTTGCGGTTTTTTCCGGGAAAACCCCAGCGAAAGATCCGAATGTTACCAGTTTGCCGATCGAACTCGTTGTAACCGCCACCGACATCCCAGAGAATAGTCAGCCACAGGTAGAGCGCCAAAAGCACGCCACAGACACCGTAGAAACCCATCGCAATGCCTTGGGGGATGAAAACAAGCTGAGTCGGGTCAGCAAAAGGCAGCAGGTTAACGTGCAAGTAGCTGGAAATGCCCGACAGCAGGAAACCAGTCCCTCCAATGCTGACCACCGTCGCCCACCAGTAATTGCTGAAGCGGCGGGAGCCCAAAACCGGGTAGCGCAGGACAGGATCGATCGAGGTCATTGTTTTTGCAGTCATAAAATTAAACAGCCTTAAAGCCAAATCTTAATTCAATTAGCCCACCGAGCGTCACGCTTCGCTGACGAGATCGCGATCGACCGATCGGTATTGTGTATCAACTCCTGCTAATTATGTTGAAAAATTCTGAACTTCTAATATATACTTATGTTAAGTTTAATTAGAAACCTTAGTTTTTTAACAAGCAAAAGGATTTTACCCCAGTCAGGAACTAAGGGCTAAGGCCACTGAGCTTGTAAGAAATTGCAAGCTGTTCTGACCAGACCCCTCGCAAGAGGAGACGTTATTTAGGTCACGACACCGGCGAATGCGACGCCAGTTTTCCGCTCTGTCACCTGCGATTAAACAGTTTTAAAGTCACTGAAACAGTGTCGCAGGTCTAACAAGCCTTTATAACCAGGTCGAGGCGAACATTACCCCGCAAGGGAGACTGAGGCAACCATACCTCATCGGAAGGGCAACCATACCCCTCCAACCCCGAAAGGGGAAAGATTCAAGGCGATTGAAATCGCCGCGTTGTTTTCCTCTCAGGTCGGAAGACACGCTCGTTTCCCACTTACCCAGTTTTTTTTATGACAATCGCAGTCGGACGCGCCCAGACCGAAAGAGGCATATTTGATGTACTCGACGACTGGCTCAAACGCGATCGCTTCGTCTTCGTAGGCTGGTCTGGCATCCTGCTATTCCCCTGCGCCTACCTAGCCATCGGTGGCTGGTTAACAGGCACCACCTTCGTCACATCCTGGTACACCCACGGTTTGGCAAGCTCCTACCTCGAAGGAGCCAACTTCCTCACCGTAGCAGTCTCCACTCCAGCCAACAGCCTCGGACACTCCCTGCTGTTCCTGTGGGGCCCCGAAGCACAGTGGGACTTCACCCGCTGGTTCCAACTCGGCGGTTTGTGGACATTCGTAGCCCTCCACGGCGCCTTCGCACTGATCGGCTTTTGCCTGCGTCAGATTGAAATCGCCCGTTTGGTAGGCATCCGTCCCTACAACGCCCTAGCATTCACCGGCCCCATCGCCGTGTTTGTGTCGGTGTTCCTGCTTTACCCCTTGGGTCAATCAGGCTGGTTCTTCGCCCCCAGTTTCGGCGTCGCAGCAATTTTCCGCTTCCTGCTATTCCTGCAAGGCTTCCACAACTGGACGCTCAACCCCTTCCACATGATGGGCGTGGCAGGCATCTTGGGCGGCGCGCTGTTGTGCGCCATCCACGGTGCAACCGTAGAAAACACCTTGTTTGAAGACGGCGAAGGCTCAAACACCTTCCGCGCCTTCAACCCAACTCAGTCAGAAGAAACCTACTCGATGGTGACAGCCAACCGTTTTTGGTCGCAAATCTTCGGAATTGCCTTCTCCAACAAACGCTGGTTGCACTTCTTCATGTTGTTCGTACCTGTCACAGGCTTGTGGATGAGCTCCATTGGCATCGTCGGTTTAGCATTAAACCTGCGCGCCTATGACTTCGTATCCCAAGAATTACGCGCTGCTGAAGATCCTGAGTTTGAAACGTTCTACACTAAGAACATTCTGCTTAACGAAGGCATTCGTGCTTGGATGGCTCCTACGGACCAACCCCACGAAAACTTCATCTTCCCTGAAGAAGTTCTGCCTCGCGGTAACGCACTTTAAAAAAATCTGGATTTGGATTTGAGATTAATTTAATTTTTTTAAATTAATCTCAAATCCAAATCCCTATTCCCCGGCGCAGGCGCGGTGATACCGTGCTCTACTAGGGAACAAAAAAACCCAAAATCCAAAATCTAAAATCGTTGGAGGTTCTACCGGGTGGTAACGCTCTCTAATTCCTACGCAAGCGGTCGCGACCAAGAATCCTCCGGGTTCGCTTGGTGGTCTGGCAACGCTCGTTTAATCAATCTCTCCGGCAAACTGCTGGGCGCCCACGTCGCTCACGCTGGCTTGATCGTGTTCTGGGCCGGTGCAATGACTTTGTTTGAAGTCGCTCACTTTATCCCAGAAAAGCCCATGTACGAACAGGGCTTAATTTTGATGCCCCACATCGCTACTTTGGGTTGGGGCGTCGGCCCCGGCGGTGAAGTCACTGATATCTTCCCGTTCTTCGTAGTCGGCGTTCTTCACTTGATTTCATCTGCTGTTCTCGGTTTGGGCGGCATTTATCACGCCGTTCGCGGCCCAGAAGTTCTCGAAGAATACTCTTCGTTCTTCGGCTACGACTGGAAAGACAAGAACCAGATGACCAATATCATCGGCTACCACCTGATTCTGTTGGGATGCGGCGCTCTGCTGCTGGTAGCTAAGGCCATGTTCTTCGGCGGTGTCTATGACACTTGGGCTCCAGGCGGCGGCGACGTGCGTATTATCACGAACCCCACTCTCAACCCGGCTGTGATTTTTGGCTACTTGACTCGCTCTCCTTTTGGTGGCGAAGGCTGGATTTGCAGCGTCAACAACATGGAAGACATCATCGGCGGTCACATCTGGCTGGGCCTGATTTGTATCGCTGGCGGTGTTTGGCACATTTTGACCAAGCCTTTCGGCTGGGCTCGCCGCGCCTTAATCTGGTCTGGCGAAGCTTACCTGTCTTACAGCTTGGGCGCTTTGTCCCTGATGGGCTTCATCGCTTGTTGCTTTGTCTGGTTCAACAACACTGCTTACCCCAGCGAATTCTACGGCCCGACGGGCCCGGAAGCTTCTCAAGCGCAAGCTTTGACCTTCCTGATCCGCGACCAACGCTTGGGTGCTAACGTCGGTTCTGCACAAGGCCCCACCGGTCTGGGTAAATACCTGATGCGCTCTCCTACTGGCGAAATTATTTTCGGCGGTGAAACGATGCGTTTCTGGGATTTCCAAGGCCCTTGGTTGGAACCCTTGCGCGGTACTAACGGTTTGGACTTGAACAAAATCAAGAATGACATTCAGCCTTGGCAAGCTCGCCGCGCGGCTGAGTACATGACTCACGCTCCTTTGGGTTCTTTGAACTCTGTGGGCGGTGTGGCGACTGAAGTTAACTCGTTTAACTTCACTTCTCCTCGTTCTTGGCTGTCCTGTTTCCACTTTGTGATGGGTTTCTTCTTCTTGGTCGGCCACTTGTGGCACGCTGGTCGCGCTCGCGCGGCTGTCGCTGGCTTTGAGAAGGGTATCGATCGCGAAAATGAAGCGGTACTTTCTATGCCAGACTTAGACTAATCGATCGAATTTATTTCTGATTTGATTGTCTAGTTGAAAAAGGCTCCTGCTTAACGGCAGGAGCTTTTTTTTGATCTAAAAATATCTGAAAAAGCTGCGGATTGTCGATCGACTGTTCTCCGAACCCGCTAGCAGCACATACAATCCTAGACGTAGAAACCCGGTTTCTGAGTTAACCTTTTGAAGTCCATGCTGTTTCTTTCCGTCTGCTCGTTCCTCAGCGAGCTTTTGCATCCAGGACTGAAATATTTCGGTGCGACCTTCATCGGTGGCGGTGAATGACTCTGCAAGTCTTGAAACTTGACAAGTTTAATCCGTTGGGGTAAAGAGCTTGCAAGGCAGGGTCTACAAAGTTTATATTTAAAGTACAAAAGTTTTAATCCCATACAATGGAAAGTTGCACTGAAAAGTTGCAGTTTTAAGGCAGATCGCTACAGGTGCAAAACTAATCGACGATCGCCATCAGGATATTTATATTTTATTAAATGGCTGTGCTTGCCGAATTTTTTAACAGGCACAAAACTTTTGGGCCGCTTACTGTTATTGCTAGGAAAGCAAAAGATTAATAATGGACTCATTAAAGATCGAAAATCTCAAGATGACGTTCGTTCGAGCAAATTTGCTCGAACGCATCGCCAACCGCATTCGCCGCTCTCTAGAACTACCCGACATTCTCAGCGCAACAGCAGCGGAAGTTCAATCCTTCTTGGGAACAGACAGAGTAAAAATTTACAAATTTCATAGCGACGGTAGCGGTGAAGTGATTGCCGAATCAATTAACGACAACCGCTTGCCATCCCTATTGGGTCTGCATTTTCCCGCAGACGATATTCCCCCTCACGCCCGCGAACTGTTCGCGCAAGTACAGGTGCGATCAATCGTCGATATAGATTCCGGGCAGCTAGGCCAAAGTCCTCGCCGCGAGGCGGTTTCCGGTCAACTGCTGCCCGACGAAATACACTTTCGTGCGGTTGACCCCTGCCACGCTGAATACTTGACTGCACTGGGCGTCAAGGCTTGCTTGGTAGTACCAATTTTTCACGGCGAAGAATTCTGGGGGTTGTTAGTATCTCACCACTCCGAGTCCCGGAGTGTGACAGAAAACGAACTCCAAGGCGTTCAGATGGTGGCAGATCAGCTCGGCGTCGCCATAGCCCAATCAACCCTCCTCGCCCGAGCGAGGGCGAAAGCTCAACGGGAAGCCGCAGTCAACCGCGTCGCCACAGCCCTTAACTCCCAGCCGGCGATTGAACTCCAAACAGCTTTGGCAGAATCTGTAGCTGCACTAGACGCAGCCGGCGGCAGGCTGTGCATTTTCGCCACGCCATTGGTTTCCCACAGCAGCAAGGTTACGAATTTAGTTCCCTATTCGGATAACTCCACTAGCGAACTCACAGTCTACACTTGCGGCTCAGGGCCGAAGATGGGAATTTCCGCAAAATACCCGCAGGTTGAGCAATACAGCGTCTGGCACGAATATTTTAAATCCGGCGAGCAACAGGTTTGGGCAATTCCCGACTTGTACCAAATTAGCAGTTTGAGAAGCCTACAACCTGCATTTCGATCGACCAAAATTCGCAGCATTTTAATCGTAGCGCTCAGAACCCGCCAGCAAATATTCGGTTACTTGACCATTTTTCGAGAAGAATTTGACACCGAAACTCTCTGGGCGAGACAGTTTGATAGCGACCAGCGGCTCGCCCAATCTCGGATATCTTTTGAAGCGTGGAAAGAGTCAAAAACTGCCCAAATTCGCGAATGGAAGGCTGAAGAAATTGAATTGATCCACATTTTTGGCACGCACTTTTCTAATGCTATTAACCACTACCAACTCGATCAACAAATAGAGGAACTTAACACCAACCTAGAAAATCAAGTTCAAAAGCGCACCGCTCAACTACAGCAGTTGACCCAACAGCAGCGAGTGCTGTTTGAAGTGGTGGCAAAAATGCGGAAATCCCTCGACTTGAACAAAATTTTTAGCACGATGTCCCAGGAAGTGCGGCGGGCTTTAAATGCCGATCGAGTTGCGGTTTACCGCTTCGATTCCGCATCAGAATTTAACGACGGCGAATTCGTTGCCGAAGATGTTTTGCCATATTTTGTGTCAGCAATGGCAGTCAAAGTGCACGATCGCTGCTTTGGAGAAAACTACGCCAATCTCTACTCTCAGGGGCGAGTTCACTCAATCTCCGACATCAGACAGGCCGGACTGCAAGATTGCTTCCACAAAGTCTTGGAGCAATTTCAGGTCAAAGCTACTTTAGTTGCACCGATTATGAAAGGCAACGACCTTTGGGGGTTGCTGTGCGTACACCAATGTTCGGCTCCCCGCAACTGGGAAGCTTCCGAAATTAAATTTGCTACCCAAATTTCCGCTCAGCTAAGCATTGCTTTAGAACAAGCAGATCTGCTCGCTCAAACTCAGCAGCAAGCAGTTGAGTTGCAACGGGCAGCAGAGCAGGAGCGAATACTGTTTGAGGTAGTTGCTAAGATTCGACAATCTCTCGATTTAGATACAATTTTTAGCACGACAGCTACAGAATTGCGACGGATTTTAAAGGCTGATAGAGTGGGCATTTATCGCTTCGATACAAGTTCAAATTTTAATGAAGGTCAATTTATTACCGAAGATGTTTTGCCAGATTTTTCTTCAGCAATGGATGTAAAAATTCGCGATCATTGTTTTGGAGAGAACTATGCAAATAAATACAGTCAGGGACGCATTCAAGTGCTGCCCGATATCGAAAGTGCCGGACTCTCCGACTGCCATGCTGCTATTTTAGCTCTATTTCAAATTAGATCTCAGGTGATTATGCCGCTGATGAATGGCAGCGAACTTTGGGGTTTGCTGTGCGTGCACCAGTGCGACAGTCCGCGCCATTGGAACACTTCAGAAATCCAGTTTGCTACGCAAGTCGGAGCTCAGTTGAGCGTAGCATTAGAACAAGCAGATTTGCTTGCTCAAACGCGGCAGCAAACGATCGATTTGCAGTGGGCCGCCGAGCAACAGCGGATACTGTTTGAAGTGGTGGCTAAGATTCGACAATCTCTCGATATCAACGCAATTTTTAAGACAGCAACCCAAGAAGTTTGTCAGTTTATGCCAGTTGATAGAATTGCTGTCTATCAATTTAATTCTGATTGGAGTGGCTATTATGTGGCCGAGTTTGTGAAAGATGGCTGGATAAAATTGGTAGGGGAAGGTATCAGTACAGTTTGGCAAGATACTTATTTGCAGGAAAACCGAGGCGGCAGATATGCCAATAATGAAACTCTAGCCGTAGACGATATCTATCAAGTTGGCCACTCGGAGTGTGTTGTCGGTATTTTAGAGAAATTTCAGGTGAAGGCTTATGCGATCGCGCCGATTTTTGTAGGACAAGAACTTTGGGGTTTGCTGACAGCGTATCAACATTCTAGACCCCGCTGTTGGGAAAGTTCAGAAGTTAACTTTTTAGCTCAGATTGCCAATCAATTGGGCGTTGCTATCCAACAAGCCGATTTGTTAGCTCAAACCAGACGCCAAGCAGAACAAATCGCTCAAAGTTTAAAAGATTTGCAGCACACTCAAGCTCAATTGATTCAAACTGAAAAAATGTCTGGCTTGGGGCAACTGGTAGCCGGGATTGCTCACGAAATTAACAATCCAGTTAATTTTATTTACGGCAATCTCAATCACGCTAGTGAATATACTGCTAGCTTACTGAGTTTGTTGGAAATTTACCAGCAGCAATATCCAGATTATAGTCCTGAAATAGACAAATTGAGTGAAGATATTGACTTGGAATTCCTGCTAGAAGATTTACCAAAATTGCTATTGTCAATGAAGGTGGGAGCCGATCGCATCCGTCAAATAGTTCTGTCTTTAAGGAATTTTTCTCGTCTAGACGAAAGTCAAATGAAGGCGGTTGATATTCACGAGGGCATTGACAGCACCTTGTTAATTTTACAGCACAGGCTGAAATCTAATTCCGACAGTCCAAACATTGTGCTAGTTAAAGAATACGGGAATTTGCCTCTGGTTGAGTGTTATGCTGGACAGTTGAATCAGGTGTTTATGAATGTAATCGGGAATGCGATCGATGCTTTGGAATCGCACAAGTTGCTCGCCGATCCATCTGTGGCTCCTCAAATTAAAATCTCTACTTCAGTCGGTCAACTTAATGGCAATCTTCCTAGCGCGGTGATTCGGATTTCTGACAGTGGCACGGGAATTTCGGAATCTATGAGAAAACGCATATTTGACCCTTTTTTCACCACTAAGCCGGTGGGAAAAGGTACTGGATTGGGACTGTCAATTAGTTACCAAATTGTGGTAGAAAAACACGCGGGCGTTTTAAAATGCAATTCGGAATTGGGGAAAGGTACTGAGTTTGTGATCGAGATTCCACTTCGACAGCAGCCAGCAGTCATTACTCATTAGTCATTATTGTAAAATCCTGCCAACAGTCAACAATCACAGAGGCTGCAACCAGAATATATATAATTAATCTGCGTTAATCTGTGTTTATCTGCCCTCATCTGCGGTGAAAAAAAGAGAATTTATGAACCGCAGATGACAAGGAATTGACGCTGATCCACGCAGATGAAAAGAAGGGAGATATGAATAATTCCGATGCTAACAGAAGATTTGGAATCAGGCTTGATCGTGGGTATGCGATCACATAGCTGCCTTGCGGCATCACGTCTGACAGTTGCCTAAGTCCTGATGCCAAAAGAGGTTTATTTAATGGACTTTCATAGATTACTTTCGCTCTTTTGTAGTTCTTGTTGGAGAGTATTCTTGACACGATCGTACTCAACCTCGATTTGAGCCAAAAGCGTTGAGGCTTGATCTAGTTCACCAGAGGTACTGATGACTTCTAACCTGCTACAAAGCTGGGCCAGAGGAGTCGCGCTTAGATTCGCACTACTGCCTTTGAGGGTATGAGCCACTCGCTTTAGGGTTTGAGTATCCGCTTGGGCGATCGCTAATTTCATAGCTTGTAGCAACTTTAGAGATTCCTCAAAGTAGCAGTTCGCCAGCAAGCTCAAAATCTGGGTTGAATCTTGATCGATGCTGCTACAGAAGGCTTGCAGTTCAGTGAGGTTAACCGCTGGCATATCAATTTCTGGCTTGTTGGTATCTGATTCCTCCTTTTGGGCCTGCTGCGGTTCAGGGTTGGGTGGACACTGACTCAGCGCTTGGATGAGAGCCTCTAGTCGAATTGGTTTACTGATATAGTCATTCATGCCAGCATCAAGACAAAGCTGACGATCGCCCTGCATGGCATTTGCCGTCATGGCAATAATCCTGGGACGAGTATGAGCCGGCCACTCCTGGCAAATACGACGGCTGGCTTCTAGTCCATCCATCTCTGGCATTTGTACATCCATCAGCACTACATCATAAGGCTGGCGGTGCAGGGCTTCCAAGACTTCTAATCCATTGGCAGCAATATCAGCCCGGTATCCCAAACGCTCTAACAACAGCAGTGCCACTTTCTGATTCACCAGATGATCCTCTGCTAACAGAATTCGCAGCGGAAGTCTCTGGGCCAGTTTAATATCATCCTGAACAGAGCTAGGGGGCCGCTGTTGAACTTTTGTAGGTTGAGCTTGTAGAACCTGTGTCAGGACTTCATAAAGTTGGGATTGTTTGATGGGTTTGCTTAAACAAGCCGCAAAGTGGGTGGAGAGCGCTGAAGAACTGGTTTCTGGTTTGCCCATTGAAGTCAGCATCACCAGGGGTAAACGGTGGCACTTAGGATGCTGGTGGATGGCTGAGGCGAGTGTGAAGCCGTCCATTTGTGGCATTTGCATATCTAAAATAGCGACATCAAACGTTTCTCCATTCTCAAGCCAGTTGAGGGCTTCCACAGCCGATTGGGCAGCGCGAATCTGCATCCCCCAAGTCTGGGCTTGCAACGTCAGAATTTGTCGGTTAATGGGCAGGTCATCCACGATTAATAAATGCTTGCCAGATAGTTCTGGTAGCATTTCAATCGGTTCGGCTAACTCACTAGCAACAGAGGATGCCACAATCGTGAAGTAGAAGGTCGAACCCATTGTGACTCGATGAGGCTTAGCGGCTTGCCATTTGGGTGAAGGGGTTCCTCCGACGTGACCGGAACTCTCAACCCACATCATGCCGTTCATCGTTTCACTAAGTCGCTTACTAATCACCAAACCTAAACCAGTCCCTCCATACTGCCGAGTCGTCGAAGCATCTACTTGGCTAAAAGACTTGAACAGTCGATCGAGCCGATTGGCTGGAATACCAATGCCTGTGTCTTGAATGGCAAACTGGATTTCATACAAGCTTTCTGACAAGTTACCTGGCTCAGAAATTGTTTTGTCAGAATCCACTAGAGAGGCTTCTACGGAAATGGTAACTTCCCCAGCTTCAGTAAATTTAATCGCATTGTTGAGCAAGTTAACTAGAATCTGACGGAGACGGGTGACATCACCCAAAATGAAGTTAGGAGTCTGAGGCTGGATGAAGTAGCCCAATTCAATATTTTTCTCATCTGCTTTTACTGCAAGTTGGTCGATCGCATTTTCTATACAATCTCTCAAGCTCAAAGGATGCTTTTCTAACTCCAGCTTGCCCGACTCAATTTTGGAGAAGTCAAGGATGTCGTTGATGATGCTCAGGAGGGTATCCCCACTATTACGGATCGTCTCGATAAAGTCTCGCTGTTGAGCCTTGAGTTCTGTATCGAGCAGTAGTCCCGTCATACCAATAACCGCATTCATGGGAGTGCGAATTTCATGGCTCATCATAGCCAGAAACTCACTTTTGGCTCTGTTCGCAGCTTCTGCTTCCAGTCTAGTTTGCTCCAGGGTACAGTTTTTCAGAGTTAATTCTTCTCGTTGTCGAGTTTCTTGCTCTAGTAACTTGGCTTGAGCTAGGGCAATTCCTACTTGAGCCGCGACTGATTCTAGCAACTCCACTTGATCGGTGGTCCAATGACGGTAGCGATCGCACTGGTGCAAACAAATGGCACCATTCGGTTCTCCTTGGTAAGAGGTTCGCACTGCTAATGTCGATCTCAAATTGAGATTGGTACAAATTGAATGAGCACAGGTGAGCAATGATTCGCAATAGACATCCGGGGAGGCGATCGCTTCATCTTGAGCCATCAATTGTTTTGTATAAGCAGGACTGGCCGACAAAATATCATGCTCCCCGCTGGGCGCTGACCCCACTGCTAGATACTCGGCAACGATAGGAAACTGAGGCAGTGGATTGTCTTGGTATGTGCTAATTAAGCAGCGACTGACCCCAAGAGCTTGCCCAATCTGAATAGCAGCCGTTGCAAATATCTGCTGAGCATTGAGGCTTTGACGAATTTCTTCGGTAATTTGCTTCAGCAGTAGGGCTTTTTGCAACTGTCGTTGTAGTGCTTCTTCTGCCTCCTTGCGATCGCTAATATCCTTCATGAAGCAGTGATGCCCGACAAACACATTTTGCTCGTCATAAGTAGAGACCATCACCACTTGTTTATAGAAGCTAGAGCCATTTTTTCGCATTCCCCTAGCCTCCACTTCGACTCTGCCGTCTCTCAACATTTGCTCATAAGCAGCCGCCATCTTCTCAACATCTTCAGGATGAACGGTTCTTTGCCATTCCATCCCTAGCATTTCCTCGGGCTGATATCCGCAGATGGCAGCATAAGTCACATTGACAGAGATATAGCATCCTTGAGGGTCCAGCCGAGAAATGCCTGCCACGGCATTTTCTAGCGCCGCACTCATTTGTTGCAGTTCCGCTTCGGCTCGTTTGCGATCGCTAATTTCAATTAGAATGCAACCCACCGCTATAGGCTGCTCTGCATCCTTGAAAATGGGAAAGTGAGAAGTTAGCCAGTAGCGCTTGGCACCCGTTTGACTGGATACTTCTGTGCTAATTTCCAAGTTGATCGAAGGTTTTCCAGTTGTTAAAACCTGTTGTAATAGTGGATTCACACCAGCAGCAAATTCTCCCAAAACATTATCGGTTGTCTTACCTAAGTGAGCCTCCACAGAGTGGCCATTAATTTTAGCTAGTGCCTCATTGATTTGTAAAAATCGAAACTGTTGATCGTGGATACACAGCCCCACCCCTGCTAGGGAAGCTCCTTTAAAGAAAGCATTCAATAATTGCTCTCTGGCTTGAATTTCCTGCTCTAAGTTTTTGCGCTCGGTAATATCGCTGTGAGAACCAGTCATACGGACAACTCTGCCCGCTTCATCCGAAAGCGCCTGCCCTCGAGTTAGAATCCACTTGTAGCTCCCATCCTTACAAAGAACTCGATGTTCCGTAGTATAAAAAGAAGTTTTTCCCTCAAAGTGATCTTGAATTACTTGCATGACGCAACCGAGATCCTCGGGATGCACCCGCTTGCTCCATTCGTCCAGGTGATGGGGAATTTCATGGTCTTCGTAGCCCAACATTTCTTTCCAGCGAGCGGAGAAGAATGCTTCATTGGTGTTGACGTTCCAATCCCATACCCCATCATTACTACCACGTAGGGCGAGTTCCCACCGCTCTTCACTCGCTTGCAGAGCGACTTCTGCCTCATGCCGTTCAATTTCACTACCAATCCATTGAGCCATCAGCTTCAGTAATTCCACATGGGCAGATTTAAAGCTGTCTGCACGGGGAGATTTACTAGAGAAGCTGAGTGTACTGTAGACTTGGCCTGCAACTAATACTCGTGTTCCAATATAAGCTTCTATGCCAAGGACAACATAGGCAGGATGGTAACGCCATTTGGAGGTGCCTATATGTTCGATGGTTAGGGGTTCATTTGTGTCTAAAGCTTCACAGCACAAAGTTTCCTTAATATCAAAGACGTCACCTGGTTTCAGGACTCCATCGGGCGATCGCACAACCATCACCTCATAAATATTATCTTGCACACGAGCCAAGATGCCACTTTCAAGCCCAAAATTCTCACATCCCATGTCAATCAACGCTTGGATGCGCTGCTCAAAATTGAGATTTTGGGTAGCAGTGACTTCATATAAAGCTCGTATCGCCGCCTCTCTTGTTCTTAGCTCAGTTTCGGCTTGTTTACGTCTCTTAATTTCAGCTTTCAGAGATCGATTGATTATAGATAATTTTTGCGTTCGTTCTTGAACCCGCTGTTCTAATGTAGCGTTGGCGTGTTGAATCTCCCTAAATTTTTGATAAAGCGCGATCGCCATCAATTGAAAATTGCCAGCAAGCTCATTGATTTCAGTAACAGAGCTATGTTTCCATTCAAATGTTTCTTCTGAAAGCTTGTTGGGTAAGTCGGTAGTCGCAAGAGCTAAATAGGATAATGGCTTGACCAGTCGTTCGCTAACCAGCGTTGCAAACAAAAATGCCAACATTGTGATGACGAGTAAAATACTCAAGTCAGCCTTGTAGCGATTTTGTAAATTTTCTACATAGGGAGCTGCTGGAATTTCTAAGCGTAATCTCCAGTCCAGATCGGAGCTAATTGTAAATTCCTCTATATACAGAGAGTTTTTCCAACGGATCATTGGATTCTTTTTATTGCTAGGAAGCCACTGCTGCAAGGTTCCCTCTAAGATGCGAGTGCTGCCGTCCTTTGACTCCTCAAGACTGGTCAAAAGCTTTTGGTCGGATTGATTACTCGCAATGACTCGGTTGTTTTGATCTAGCAATGTAATGCGTATTTTCTGATCGTTTCTCTGGAAAATGTAGAGAGATTTGATTTTGCTCAATCCTAATGAACCGTGGATCAGCCCAATAAAACGACCTTGAACTTGCAGGGGCACATTCAATCCTACATTAGGTTCGTCCATTAATAAATGTTTGTGAATAGAAGTCATCCAAGGTGTCGATCGCTCTTGAGCCAGGGTAATGAGAGATTTATGTTCCCTGCTTTGTTCTATCAACCGCCGACGGGTTTGATTAAAAGGAGAAGAAGTAGCTAAAATTGTTCCCGATGAATCGGCAACATAAATTTTGTCAAAATCAGGCAACAACTGCTCGATTAGGCTAATTTTTTTTTGTAGCTGCTCGGATGATTGAATCGCTGTATTAGCAGCAGTTGTGGCTTCAGGTATGAGCGATTCTTCAGCTAATGTATTCAAAGCTAAGAGATGTCGCTGATGCCATCTAGATATGGCGCTAGTGATAGTTGTTGCGTTTGTTTCTAAATCCGTTTGCACCGTGGTTTGGATTTGACCAACAAAGTATCTACCATCAAAAACTAATAGGATCAGTCCTGGAATAAATACAAAAGCTACCAACAGATGAAAAATAGTTTGTTGTAAAGAGAGGGCGAGATGCTTTGAAGCACTAATCCACCGATAAATCGGCGCATACGAAATGATCAAGCTGGCAACTAAGGCATTAAAAATGCCGTTGACTGCTTGTTTGCACATAACGAGGATGGCCTGATTCGCATCCATCTGCATCATTTGACCGTAGAAAAGCCAAACGAGGGGCATTCCAATTAAGAACCAGTAAATTCCATCGAATAACAGGATATTTGGCTGTTTGCGCTTCTTGCAAAGAAACCCTACAAACAGAGCCTCAATTACCAAAATAATCGTGGCGTATGGATGATTCCAAAGGATATAAGTATAGCTGCCTGCAATTAGACCAGCCAAGCCTCCCCAGCCCCAGCCGAAGTAGTAAGTAATAATCAGTATGGGAATACTGCCAAAGAGGAAATCAACCCCAAAGAAAAGAGACAAATTGCAATGGTTGCCCAGAAAACCCGCACCAGTGAGAAGGGCGATCGCACCTAACCATCTTTTATTACGCATTGAGCTAGCCCTTCCCATAAACTTTTATAATCGCTAGTTGCTGAATATTACCTGATTCCGATAAAAAAAGCGCCATCGAGCCGATCTATTATTTACCTGACAGTTTCCATGAAGATCGCACCATCGATTATTTAAGCTTTCCAGCAGCAATCAAAGCTTACTCATACACGACTTGAGTTCTCGATCGACTTTTTTAAAATGGTTCACGAACCAATCTAGCAATTGTTCATTAACCTTAATGGCTAACGAAAGACTCGCTCCTTTGGTTTGTAGCTCTTGTTTAACTTCACTCAGTGTTTTAATAAATTTGGTATGCGCCGCTGCATTGTTAGATGCAACTGGGCATTTGTATCTTTGCCTACAATTTTCTTCAAACCCGAAGTGTTGTGCTAAATACAAGTCTAAAAAATATACAATATTTTTTATTTCTTCCTTTCCACGGTTTGCCAACATGGCATCCACTAAGGTATTGAGTTGATCAATTAATTGTTTATGCTGGCGGTCAATTTCGGGAATACCAATACTTAACGAATCATTCCAAAGGACGAGAGGCATAGTTTTTACCCTTATGATTTAACGGGTGAATTCATTAATTTTATGAAGGTTGGTACAAAAAGTATTACGACCTTTGTCTTTGGCTTGATAAAGTGCTGCATCGGCAGCAGTAATTAAAGTTTCTGGTCGGCTCTCTTGGGTAGGAATCACACTGGTAATACCGAAGCTGAGCGTAATGCAATGATGCGGAGAACTGTTATGGACTATTGCTAAAGCTTGGATGCGAGCCTGCATTTGCTTAACGATTTGGACGGCTCCCTCAAGCTCGGTGTCGGATAAAATCACTACAAATTCTTCACCTCCATAACGTGCTACTAAATCTCCAGCTCGATTAATACTGCAATTGAGAGCTGCCGCAACTTGCTTTAAACATAGATCCCCTGCTTGGTGTCCATAAGTATCGTTGTAAGGCTTGAACAAATCGATATCACACAAAATCAGTGACAAAGGAGTTTGCTGCCTCGTCATGCGTCGCCACTCCTCCTCTAGCTGTTGGTCAAACTGACGGCGATTGGCAATCTGAGTCAAGCCGTCAATTGACGCTAGGTATTTTAATTGCCGATTGGCGGCTTCTAGCTGTTTGTAAAGTAGGGTTTGTTGCTGTTGCAAATGGAATTGCTGAATCAACCGTCGCACTCTCTGTCGCAGAACAGCCCAGTGAATCGGCTTAGTGATATAGTCAGCCGCTCCAGCTGCAAACGCTCGATCGACAGATTCTTTGTCTTCTAAGCTAGTAATCATCAAAATAGGTGGGCGATCGCTCTGAGGCACTTCAGATAATTTTTGACAACAAGCAAAACCATCCATAGTGGGCATCACTGCATCTAGCAGGATCAGGTCTGGATGTACTTCCTCATAAGCTGCTAGTCCTGTCAACCCATCACTAGCTTCCGCCACTCGGTATTTTTCCTTCTGTAAATACAGTCGCAGTTGTAAACGCATCAAGGCATCGTCATCCACAATCAGAATTAGAGAGGACGGTTCCGTAGATGGGTTAGTCGAAATGGCTGACTCTTCTAATGATTGATACATACGTCATGGTGTACCTCAAGCTTTGGAAACATTCTAGCCTAGCATATTTTGAGCTTGGGATGGAAAGTGAAAAATTGACCGATATGTCATAAATTATACACCAGCTAAGCTGCCGCAACAAAATCCTAGGCAGCGTCGGGTTTGTTAAACCAACAGCCACAGCCTACTTAAAATTTCTCGCTTTTTTTCGGGAATATAAAGTCGGGTAACTTGCGCTAATTTTTGTAAATATGTAATTATTTTTGGGGGCATTAAACAGTTTTTACAACGTCAAGCGAAATTTGACGAACGATCGCTTGTTATCCCGCGATCGCCGCTGGAGTAATATGCTATATTTCTCAACTTAATTCAGCCTTTTTTAGGTGCATCAAATTCCTACCTCATCTTTGAGCGATCGTCCGAGCTATTTTTGGGGAATACATCTGATGGTCACATTATCACGTATAGCTTCGCCCTTGGTTGAGCGTTTGTTCGCACCTGGAAGCTCTGACGGCAAAAAGGCGTAAGCTTTGCTAAGAAACATCTACAGGGTTTTGCGCGCTCACGGATAGGTTGTTGCTCTTCTTTCTCTCAATCATCGCCCCAAATAGTGTCTAAACTCCTATCTTTGGGCTTGTGTTGGGAACACATACTCAAAGCGTTGGCACCATCTTTCAAAGCATGGGGGCATGGAAACTATACTATAGCAATTCTCGCATCATTTGTGAATTTCTTACTCCCTCCCCGTGAGTTCGTAGAGGGTTGGGATGGGGTGAAAAAAATATGACTCCTGCAAGCATTGCTATATACTATAATCACTGCGAAAGAGTAAATTAACTTGATGGAGATCACTTACTATGTCAGTAGCACTCCCTGATTTTTCTCAAAGCTTTCAAAAAACGAAAGAAGTTTGGACGGAACAAGTCGAAAAAGCAGTTAATTCTACTTCAGAAGCAACAGCACAAGCTAAATCTTCTCTCTCCGAAACTGCGTATCAGGCAAAAGAAGCTCTCAGTCAAACTACGAATTCTGCCGTTAAGACTGTTAATCAAGCTACGAACAATGCTTTAGGTACTGTAGCGGAGAAAACCGAAAAAGCGAGACTTTCTATATCTGAAGTCGCGAATCAAGCAGTTAGTCGCGTCAGTGAAAGTACCAACAAAGCTGTTGATGCTATTTCTCACTCTGCGGCAACTGCCAAAGAAACTATTAATCAAACTACTAACTCTGCGGTCAATACTCTGAATCAAAGCACTATCCAAGCTGTAGAGAGTGTAAATCAAGCTACCGAAAAGGCTAAGGCTTCATTAGAAGATAGCATTAACAAGGCTGGAAATATGAGCGATGCCGCTTCTAATGCCCTCCAAAGTGCTATCAAGGGTAATGTTAAAGATTGGATTGATGCTCACCCTCTCGTCTTCTGGTTGGTGAATCACCCGCTGATATCTTTAGCAATTTTGCTGCTATTTATATTGAGTATCTTAGGTTTGTTTCAGGCTTTAGGTAGCTTGTTTGCAAAAGGATGGTTATTTATTCTGCAAAGCCCTGTAAAATTTATGCAGGGGGTTTTGAGTTTTGGCTCTAAATATGTAAGTAATGTCGGTGGAGTGGCTGTAAACTCATTGGTTTCAAAGAATCCCGAATACAAAAATAATTCAGGTTTACAATTGAGGGGAGTTGAATCAAACAGTTTGGAGTCTCAAGAACGACTTGCTAATATTTTGACAAGGTTGGAGGCAATTCGACAAGAGCAGAATCAGCTTTTACAAGAAGCGTCGGCTATTGTAGGCAACAAATTTAAGGCAGAGTGAGAAGGTGTGGGGCGATCGCAAATCGTGGTAAATTTAATACATCCAGGCTTTCCATCAAAGCCAGATCCATGAAGGCTTGTAGTCGATCGCTCAATACGCCATGCCCGATTCCGCATTTTCCGATGATTTAAAATGGACGCCAGAAGCCAAGGCGAAGCTGAAAAATATTCCCTATTTTGTCCGGGGACAAGCTCGCGTCCGCATCGAGCAGTTGGCCCGCGAAGCCGAAACCCAAGTCGTCACCGTTGACTTAGTTGAGCAAGCTCGCATCGAGTTTGGGCAATAAGGGCTTGAAATGTACCCTAAAGCTTTAAACTATAAGTTGCCTGATTTTGATGTTCACAGAGCTACTGAGTCACCCGTGCGGAAAATAGTTATTGCTGGCAACTGGAAAATGTACAAAACTAGGACTGAATCCCTAGAGTTTCTTCAAGGATTCATGTCCTGCCTGACGGAAACCCCAGAGGAACGGGAAGTCGTGCTTTGCGTTCCCTTCACTTCCTTGGCTGTCCTCTCGAAAAATTTGCACGGCAGCCGTATCAGACTCGGTGCTCAGAACGTTCACTGGCAAGAGTCTGGAGCTTTTACAGGGGAAATTTCCGGGCCAATGCTGAGTGAACTTGGTGTGCGCTATGTCATCATCGGCCACAGTGAGCGCCGCCAATATTTTGGGGAAACTGACGAAACGGTGAATTTGCGGCTGAAAGCTGCTCAGAAATACGATTTAATTCCGATTCTGTGCGTTGGGGAAACCAAGCAGCAGCGAGATGCAGGGGAAACTGAAGCTCACATTTTTTCTCAATTGGAAAAAGATTTGGTTGGTGTTGACCAAAATAAGTTGGTCATTGCTTACGAGCCGATTTGGGCAATTGGCACTGGCGATACTTGCGAAACGAAGGAAGCTAACCGAGTTATTGGTTTGATTCGCAGTAAATTGACTAATCCTGGCGTGCCCATTCAGTACGGCGGCTCGGTCAAACCGGAGAATATTGATGAAGTCATGGCTCAGCCGGAGATAGACGGGGTTTTGGTTGGTGGTGCTAGTTTGGAAGCTGCGAGTTTTGCTCGAATTGTCAATTATCAGTAATAGGTAATTGCTAATAGGTAATTGCTAAGTGGTAAGTGGAACAAGGGCAGCGGGAATTAAACAGCTATCGCCTACAATTGTGATGTGCCGTTCAGTGTTTCTCGGATCGGGAGAATTGACCTATGATTGCGAGCGTTAAACCAAAACCCACCTTAGAGGAGTTCCTAAAACTTCCTGAAACTGAACCAGCCTCAGAGTTTCTTGACGGAGAAATCATTCAGAAGCCCATGCCACAAGGTGAACACAGCGTCCTTCAAGGTGAACTCTGCAAGACGATCGATCAAGTAACAAAAACTCAGAAAATTGCCCGTGCTTTTCCAGAGTTATACTGCACATTTGGTGGCGCATCAATCGTGCCAGATGTAGCAGTATTCCGATGGGAAAGAATTCCTTTTTTGCCCTCTGGTAGAATTGCTAACCGCTTTGAAATTAATCCAGACTGGTCGATTGAAATTCTGTCCCCAAGTCAAAGTCAAACAAAAGTGCTGAGTAAATTACTTCACTGTTCGCGACACGGAACTGAGTTGGGGTGGTTATTAGACCCAGAAGAAGAGAGTATTTTGGCAGTATTTCCAGGACAAAAAGTAGAACTGTATAAAGGTGCAGCTCGGTTGCCAATAATTGATAAAATTGAATTAGAATTGACAGTTGACACTGTGTTTAGCTGGTTAAGTTTTGGTTGAATTAAGAAAGGCGCTTCTGCTTTATTCTTGAGTCTCTTAGAGAGGGATTTCGTTTGACAAGAAGCGATTTCAATCGCCGAGTGAGGAGGTGATATGATAAATAACAAAAAAATTACAATTAGAAATAAAGTTTTCGAGTGGGGAAAACGCACTTATTTGATGGGCGTTTTGAATGTTACCCCGGACAGTTTTAGCGACGGCGGAGATTTCAATACCATAGAATCTGCTTTAGCGCAAGCGGAAAATATGGTAAAATCGGGGGTAGATATTATTGATATTGGCGGTCAATCTACTCGGCCTGGTGCAGCGGAAATATCATTAGGAGAGGAGATCGATCGCGTTATACCTGTCGTACAAATACTGCGGCAAAAAGCTGAAATTTTTGGTTCAGTTCCTATTTCGGTCGATACTACCAGAGCGCAGGTTGCCAAAGCTGCGGTTGAGGCGGGAGCTGATATAATTAACGATATTTCTGGAGCTACTTTTGATGCGGAAATGCTGTCAACAGTTGCTCAGTTAAAAGTACCAATAATTTTGATGCACATTCGGGGAACTCCCCAGACGATGCAAAAACTGACAGATTATCGGGATTTAATGGGGGAAATTGGGGAATTTTTCGAGAGTCGAATTGCGGCAGCAGTTGCGGCGGGGATTGACAAATCTCAAATAATTCTCGACCCTGGTATTGGCTTTGCCAAGACTTACAGTCAAAACTTAGAAATTCTGCGAGAGTTGCGAAAATTCCGTGTTTTAAACTGTCCGATTTTAGTCGGAGTATCGCGCAAAAGCTTCATCGGTCACATTTTGAATCAGCCAGAAGCGAAACAAAGAGTTTGGGGGACAGCGGCGGCTTGTACAGGTGCGATCGCAAATTTGGCAGATATCTTGCGAGTTCACGATGTCAGAGAAATGCACGATGTTTGTCTGGTTGCCGACGCTATCTTCAGGAATCAGTCTTGAGAAGTCGGAGTATCAATAACTTTCATTTCCCCGCCCTCAGAATGAATCACATCGGGCATAGAACCCATCAGCTCGCCCAGAGCTTCGCTCATGCTTCTGGGGTCCATAAACAGAATTTTGGCATTGTCGCTTTCGCCCAATTTTTGTTGAGCGTCTAAGTATTTTTCGGTTACTAAGTAATTCAAAACTTGCTTACTATTAGGATGGGAGTCTAAAGCTTCAACTAAGAGCCTCATGTACTCCTTAGTGCCGATCGCCTTATTGACCATTGCTTGCCACTCGCTCTTAGTGGCGCGCTCCAATTCCATAGCTTCTTGCACCCTTTTCGGAGGTGTAATGCTTTGAATTTCTACGCGAATTACTTTGACGCCCCAAGGTTGAGTAGCTTCGTCTAACTTCTTGAGTAACTTTTTATTCATGTCATCTCGGGAACCCAAGATGTCTTGCATTGGCAATCGACCAATTTCAGCGCGAAACGTGGTTAAAACTAAGTTGGCGATCGCATTTTCAATTTGATCGATTCCATAATAAGCTTTCTCTAAAGTCACAACTCGCCAATACACCACGGCATCGACTTCTAGAGCCACATTATCTCCCGTGATTGCTGACTGAGGTTTAATATCTAAAACTCTTTCACGGGTTGTGTCCACGCAGACGACTTTTTCGACCAGGGGACTGATAAAGTGGAATCCTGGCTTTAGAGTGCGCTTGTATTGACCCAAACGTTCCACTAAAGCTTCGTCGCCACCGCTGACTATTTTAACGCTGGAGTTAACAGCGTAGCCGAGGATGAGCGCAAAGAGCATGGTAAGAATAGACTGCCCCATTTCTATTTTCCTGCTAAGGTTGACTGAGAATTGATCGGAATTCTACTCTAATTTAACTCAAACTCGGCCACACAGTGCTAAAATATCTCGACTGTTAATAACTAACTATTTCATCTGGTGGGCCCCGATCTGCTCCGACTCTTACGGCGCTAGTGAAACCCAGCATATCAACAACACGTTTCCACAAAAGACATGAAAAACGATCGAGAGTTTCGCTTGTTCAAACCTTTGAGGTGGATCGCCCCAAGCATTTTGGTGGGTGCAGGAATCTGCAATGCAGCAGCGGCCCAACCGGCACAAGCTGAGACAATCGCCCTGCAACTCTCGCAAAACTTGCAGTCACAGAACTTGCAGCCACCGCGCCGAGGCCCTGCAGTTCGAGAAGTTCTGTCCTATGAGATGAAGGGAGACGAACTCAGGATTTGCAAGCAGGAAGGCCAGTCCGAGAAAAAGTGTCAAGTTGTAGGTAAAGGCTACACGATGGGTTTGAGAACTGCCAACGACCTTTACGGTCAAGGAAATGCTGTCAATGCCGAAGCTTTGTATCGGCAACTAATCGCTCGCTATCCCAAAGAAGCGGATGCTTATTACAAGTTGGGAACTATGCTGTCGGGGCAAGGTAAAATGAGCGATGCGATCGCTCTATTCCAAAAAGCAATTGAAGTCAACCCGAAGCACGCCAAAGCTCACAACGATTTAGGCGTGGCGATGGCAAGTCAGGGGCAGTTGCCCGAGGCAATTGTTCAGTGGAGACAAGCCGTTAAAATTAACGATCGATATCCCGATGCTTTAAACAATTTAGGAGTCGGTTTGTACCAGCAAGGAGACAAGGAAAACCAAGCGGAGGCAGTAGCCAGCCTCACAAAAGCTAAGGAGTTATTTATCAAGCAAGGCAGAACTCAAGCCGCAAACAGAGTCGAGAAGATTTTGGAGGAAATTAATTCGCAGTCGAGCGGTTCCTAAACTCAACCGCCGATCGCAGATTGAAAGAAAAAACATCTTTGGCGATCGGCGTGAATCAGCGTTCAGCGGCGGTTAAACACCCCCAAAAACGAGAATCTAAAGCATTTCCTTCAAAACTTGTATAATCAAATCCCCATCCACCCGATCGCTCACAGCAGCCTCACCCAAGCGCACCGGCAGCACAAACCGCACCTTGCCATCCTGCACCTTCTTATCCAGTTGCAAAGTATGCAAAATTTCCTCAACATCCACACCCGCCGGCAATTTGGCAGGTAAACCCGCTTTTTCAATCAAAGCAGACTGGCGGCGATCGCACTCAGCATCCCACATTCCCAACTCCACAGCCAATCGGCTTGACGCAGCCATGCCGATAGCCACTCCTTCCCCGTGATTAATCACCTTGTAATTGGTCAAACTTTCCACAGCATGACCAATGGTGTGCCCGTAATTCAAAATCGCCCGCAAACCCGATTCCTTCTCGTCTTTGCTTACCACCTCAGCCTTAGCTTGGCAAGACCTGCTTAAAATTTCAGCCAACAAATCCGCCTTCACATAGCGCATTTGATCCAAACGCTTGCAATTCTCCAACTTCCCAAAAAGTTCAGCATCCCAAATCACTCCGTACTTAATCACTTCCGCCATCGCCGAACGAAATTCCCTCGCCGGCAGAGTTTTTAGGACATCCGGGTCAATTAACACCAAACGTGGCTGGTGAAAAGCCCCGATTAAATTCTTCCCTAAAGGATGATTTACCCCTGTTTTGCCACCAATAGAAGCATCAACCATCGCCAGCAGCGAAGTCGGAACCTGCACGACATTAATTCCCCGCAGCCAAGTCGCCGCCGCAAAACCCGTCATATCGCCCACAACCCCGCCGCCCAAAGCGACCATTGTCGAGGAACGTTCTAAGCGGTTTTCCAAAGCCGCACCGTAAATTTTCTGTACCGAATTTAAAGTTTTGTACTGTTCTCCCGGTGGTAAAATGCAGGTACCGACTTCCAGACCGGCTGATTCGAGGGCTGCGGTTGCTCTTTCGCCGTACTGCCGAAAAATCGACTGATTCGACACCAGCAGCACTTTTTTGCCCAAACTTAGATCGCCCATCAGACTGCCGAGTTCGTCTAAGCCGCCCGATCGCACGCAAACATTGTAAGATTGTGGCCCCAAGTCAACTTTAATTATGGATTGCATATTTATCTAATTTAGATATTAGATTTTAGATTATAGTTCTTATAGGTCTTTTTATTGATTGTTTTGGAGAAATTGCAATGACTCTTAGCGGAATAATAACTTATTTCGGGCTTTTTGGCGGCATGATCGGCTTGGCGACAGTGCTGATGTTTGGTCTGCGGGCTGTCAAACTCATCTAATTTGCTAATTTAGATGTCTCAACCAGAGGATTTAATCTCTGGTAAAAGTATCGTTTGGGCGAAGTATTTGCGCGAAAAATCTCTAGTTTTATCTGTAGATTGATCGCGCAAGTGCTTCATTTCATAAAACTTTTGGCTTGAACGATCGTGCTTATTCTAATTGACGAGCATCTTCACCAGGTGGTTGGCATCCACCTTCTACCCAAAACCTGCGCGATCGCCGAATCGAATCCTCTTCATCATAACGTTCATCATTATTAAGGTCAAGCCGATTGCAAGTTGCTCGACCTATGGGAGTTTTAGGGACAATATTTAGACCATCTGCTGTCCAGATAAAATGTTCTGACCACTGCTGCTGACGAGGATTAAATAATAAACATTCTTGCTGAGTTTCCTGGTCAATTCCCTTGGTAAAATTGTAGTGGCGTTCGTTGCAGCGACGGCAAGCTAATGCTAAATTTTCACTGTCATCAGATCCGCCGATAGATTTGGGCATGAGATGATCTATTGTAAAGCGATCTGGGCTTAGATATTCTGGAGAGTGCCAGTATTCGCATAGATATTTAGCTCGTTGTCGTATAAATTGTCGAGTGCGATCGGGCACCATTTAGCTTGAGTGGAAAGTTGGGCGTTAATCAAGGTAAAAATTCGGGATAGTTCGATGATGCCAGCTAATTCTGGAATTTCATCGACAGTTAACAAATCTAGTCTTTTTCTCTCTAGCAGTTCTTCCATGCGAGATTGGAGATCGTCGGTAAATCTGAATAAGTAAATATTCCCAAATTCTACCATTTTGATGCCTTGGGGCATCAAAGAAGAAGGTTTTACCATTAATTGAGTATTCATAGGAATAACAGCTCTGAGATACTCTGGGAATATTGTAGCTTATCCGTTGTTAAGTGAATTTAAGGAAAGAGCGATCACACTTGCTATAAAACACGATCGCTCCTAATTAATTACAACATTCGTTCTAATTGAGTCGATCGCACTTGTGCCAATTTCTCAGCCCCAGTCGTATCAAAAACGATCGCGTGTTTAGTCGTCGGCAACAACCGCTGTAAAATCTGTATGTATCCCTCCGCATCGCCCCGACGGTGGAACCGAGCAACCACCAATCGCTGCATATTCGGCAATTGCCGCACGATACACCAGGGATGAGTGTTTAATTTGAGCTTGGATGTTGGTATCATAGGGTAATCCTTCCCGCCGAAAGCGGGATTTGATAGAAAAACGGTCGCCCTTAAGTTTTCGAGGCTAGGAGGGCGATCGTTTTCAGTGTACATAGCTATTGTCGGGTATATATGCACCGATGTCAAGCCAAATATGGGCTACGTTAGACTGCGGATTCGAGAACTAGCTGAGCAAAGAGGTTGGACGTTCAAAGAAGTTGCCGATCGCTCGGGAGTCAACTACAACACAGTAAAAAGCTACGGGAGGCGCGATGCTTTGAATACAGTCGATCTTTCTGCTGTTTACAAAATTGCCCGCGCCTTCGACGTGACGATGGAAGATTTGGTCGAGATTTTGGAAGATTGAGGGCGCACCAATGGGGCGAGTTTCACTAAAAATTCGATATCTGGTAGAAGAAAAGGGCGAGATCGCTAATAGGATACGTTGATTAATGCCGTACTTATCGCCGCCGTTTCTTTACTTGTTCGTAAAGCAGATAACTACCTTCTATAGCCGATCGCCCGCTATCCCCTAAAATAACTTCTACTCCCTCAATCCAAAATCTAAAATCTAAAATCTAAAATCGAAATGACTCATTCCACCGATATCGTCACCCTCGCCCGCTGGATGGCCGCCGATTTCAGCAACCAAGCCCAAGCCTTTGAAAACCCGCCCTTCTTCGCCCACATCCGCGTCTGCATGAGGCCTTTGCCTGTCGAAGTTCTGGATGGGCTCAGCTTGTACCTAGAACAAGCCTACGATATTGAACTGAATGTACCGTACCGAGTCCGAGTCTTAAAATTAATCCCGGTGGGCGATCGAATCGACATCGAAAATTATGCCATAGAAAACGAAGAACAATTCTACGGCGCTTCCCGCGACCCGCAACGGCTGCAAGAAATCAAAAAAGAACAACTGACTCTACTTCCCGGCTGCACCTTTATTACCCAGTGGACGGGCAACAGCTTCAAAGGGTTTGTCGAACCAGGAAAAGGCTGCATGGTGGTCAGAAAGGGCAAAAAAACCTATTTAGACAGCGAATTCGAGATAGACCAAGACAAGTTTATTAGCCACGATCGCGGACGGGACCCAGAAACCGACGCCCACGTCTGGGGAGCCCAGGCCGGCCCCTTTGAATTCACCCGCCGGGCCAGTTTCGCCGAGGAAATTCAGGTTTAATCTAAAAAAACAGACTCCTTCCTGGGTGAACACGCTTGATTAAAGGTTCAGAATGCACCAATACCTGGTACATTAACCCAGTATTGGCAAGCAAGATTCACCGTTGATTTATGAAAGTCCTGGTTATTGGTGGCGATGGCTATTGCGGTTGGGCAACCGCACTCTACCTTTCTAACAAAGGTTACGAAGTTGGCATCCTCGACAGCTTCGTGCGGCGGCACTGGGATCTGGAACTGTGCAGCGACACCCTCACTCCCATCGCACCGATTCAGCAACGACTCCAGCGATGGCAAGATTTAACGGGCAAGTCGATCGACTTGTTCGTCGGTGACATCACCAACTACGATTTTCTCAGCAAAAGCATGAGAAAATTTGCACCAGAGGCGATCGTCCATTTCGGCGAACAGCGTTCGGCACCTTTCTCAATGATCGATCGCGAACACGCAGTCCTCACTCAAGTCAATAACGTCGTCGGGACACTCAACCTGCTGTACGCCATCCGCGAAGACTTCCCCGATTGTCACCTAGTGAAATTGGGGACAATGGGCGAATACGGCACGCCGAATATTGACATTGAAGAAGGCTACATTACGATCGAACACAACGGTCGCAAGGATACACTACCCTATCCCAAACAACCAGGCAGTTTCTACCACCTGTCTAAAGTCCACGACTCCCACAACATCCATTTTGCTTGCAAAATCTGGGGTTTAAGAGCCACCGACTTAAATCAGGGCGTAGTCTACGGCGTGCTCACAGATGAAACCGGCATGGATGAACTGTTGATCAACCGTTTGGACTACGACGGAGTATTCGGTACAGCATTGAACAGGTTTTGCATCCAAGCTGCGATCGGTCATCCTTTGACGGTTTACGGCACTGGCGGACAAACCCGCAGCTTCTTAGACATTCGGGATACCGTGCGGTGCGTGGAATTGGCGATCGCCAACCCCGCCGAAGCCGGACAATTCCGCGTCTTCAACCAATTCACCGAACAATTCAGCGTCGGCGACTTAGCCTCCTTGGTGCAAAAAGCAGGCATGGCAATGGGATTAAAAGTAGAAATCAACAACATCGAAAATCCCAGAGTCGAGAAAGAAGAACATTATTTCAATGCCAAAAACACCAATTTGCTAGACCTCGGTTTACAACCGCACTATCTCTCAGATTCCCTGCTCGATTCTCTGCTGAATTTTGCTACAAAATATCAGCATCGTGTCGATAAAAACCAGATTTTGCCGAAGGTTTCTTGGAAGTAATTTCTGGTATCTATTTGCGGGTAAGAGATTTTTTAACGAACCGCGAAGGCGCGAAGGGCGCGAAGCAAGAGGAAAGAGAGGAAGAGAGGAGAAGGGTTCGCAAGTTCTGAATGGATTTGGCTGTATATTACGATGATCTATCTTTTTTATCTTTTGCTCTGTGTCCTCTGTGTCCTCTGCGGTTAATTAAAAGATGGCATCAGGTTTTTACTGCTGGCTTGTTTGGGAATAAAGGCCGTGAAAAGTCGAATTCTCATTCTGTTACTTTTAGTGGTTATGCCTGGATTTTCAGCGAAGGCAGTTTTGGCTTATTATTTAATAGGGGAATGGGCTGCTGTAACGCCGAGTGATCTAAATTAGTGGCGAGTTAGCAAAGGCTTATCTGTCACTTAAAAATAGAGATAAATTGCCGGAACAGCACAGGAAATTTACAGAATTAATTGCTTGACCAAAAGTGTGAGATGGCTTTTAGGTGGGATAATTGTATCAATTGGCATTCAGGGAATTGGCATTTTATCCCAAAAACCTCTCGCTCGGAATTAGCGGTACTGCAATTGACAGAAAAAGTGTAGAAAAGCAGCCGATCGCACGCCATGACTGACTCCCCCCGACACAGTGTATCCTGTTACCGATGACGTTTGCCCCAAGCTATGATTATCGGCTCCCTAAGTAACTTATTTTTATGAAAATTGCTCTTTTCACTGAAACATTTCTGCCGAAAATAGACGGCATTGTGACGCGCCTGATTCACACTGTAGATCACTTGCAGCGCGCGGGCGAACAAGTTCTGATATTTTCTCCAGATTACGGGATTAAAGAATACAAAGGTGCCCGAGTTTACGGTGTGGAGGGTTTGCCTTTGCCGATGTACCCGGAATTGAAAATGGCACTTCCTTCTCCGGCTGTCGGTCGGCAATTAGAGCAGTTTAAACCGGATATTATTCACGTTGTCAATCCTGCAATTTTGGGATTGGGGGGTATATATTACGGGAAAAAGTTCAATATTCCGATTTTGGCTTCTTACCACACGCATTTGCCGAAATACTTGCACCACTACGGTTTCGGAGTCCTCGAACCTTTATTGTGGGAACTACTCAAAGGAGCGCACAACCAAGCAGAATTGAATCTGTGTACTTCTACAGCAATGGTGGAGGAATTGAGAACCCACGGCATTGAGCGAGTAGATTTGTGGCAGCGGGGCGTAGATACTGAAATGTTTGTCCCGGAATTGGCAAGTCGAGAAATGCGATCGCGCCTTTCTGCAAATAACCCAGACAGTCCCCTGCTGCTTTACGTCGGCCGCCTCGGTGCAGAAAAAGAAATCGAACGCATCAAACCAGTCCTCGCAGCGATTCCCGACGCCCGCCTCGCCTTAGTGGGAGACGGCCCGCATCGGCAAACCCTGGAACAATATTTTGCAGGTACACCCACCAATTTTGTCGGCTACCTCAAGGGGCAAGAACTCGCAAGAGCTTACGCATCGGCCGACGCCTTCATTTTTCCCTCCCGCACCGAAACCCTGGGCTTAGTGCTCCTAGAAGCAATGGCTGCGGGAACGCCTGTAGTCGCGGCGCGCAGCGGTGGAATTCCCGATATCGTCACCGACGGTGTTAACGGATATTTATTTGACCCCGCCGACGAAGAAGGAGCACTAGCCGCAACCAAGCGTCTGTTTGCGAATCCCGAAGAACGGGAAACCTTGCGCCAAAACGCTCGCCGAGAAGCCGAACGCTGGGGTTGGGCTGCCGCCGCCGCACAACTGCAGCGGTACTATCAATCAGTGGTGTTTGCCGAGTCTGTCCCCAGAGCTGCCTAAATGTCAGGATCTGTAGCACCTTTAAACTTCCCCGCCAGCTTAGCTTCGCTGTTCGATCGTCAGTTGGTAGTGAAGAGGGATGTTTTCAAAGACCGATCAAACTTTTTTGCTGCATAAATTACCGTCGCTATCCTGCTGTTGCGTTTACTATTAAACTATGAGTAGCTCCCTCCGGAATGCCTTGCGCGCTGCTTTCATAGCGCCCTTTACCTGACCGGATACGGTCGCCGAGTGCGCTAAAACAGTCACACCGCACCCTGCAGCCGAGAACAGAGCGTCAAATCCACATTGCACTCTCGATCAAACTAAAGCCTGTCACCTAATTTTCAGGCTAGCAGTTTTGCGAACTCAAGTTCAGCTTGAATTGACGAACCCTCATCAGTATCGAGGTTTTAAAAAAGATCGATCAAACATACATAACAAGCAAACTGAAGTTGCGTGCGCCACTTTTGAACTCACGATTCATCAAAGCGACAAGCGAGTGCCGATGCGCTGGCAAACAAATTCAAGAGTTTGCACCGCCGTCGCATCTAGCGCCGATCAACCTGCGGTCAGTCTACCCCTCTGAGAAAGCAGTTAATCATGACATTCTCCAATGCTGGTAGCGTTCTGGCTACACTGACTCAAGTCAATTTTATGGGGGCATTGACCTCCCGTGTTAAGAGCCTGCCAGTTCCTGAATTAGTGTGCCTGCTGGACTTTATCACGGCTGAATTTCAGCAATTTATCCGGGCGATGGACCTGATTAACAATGAAGCACTCGAAAGTCTCTTAGAGCAACTTTTAGATGCCTTCACTGTCAAAATTGGTCAAATTCTGCAAGCAGACCGGACAACAATTTTTTTGGTTGACTCCAACAAAAATCAACTGTGGCACAAAACAGTCGATCCACTTACGGGCGAAGATGTAGAAGTGCGCTTGCCTATGGATGCAGGAATTTTAGGCTACGTAGCAACAACCGGAAAATCGATTAATGTCGCCCAAGCTCGATCGCACGAGTATTTTAATACCGAAGTAGACGAACCACCGGGCTACCAGATCGAAACCATCCTCTGTATGCCGATTTTTAGCAGCAAAAGCCAACATGAACCCGTAGCGGTGGTCAGACTGTTAAATAAAGCTGGCAATGTCTCCTTTAGCGAGGAAGACGAACAGCAGTTCCAGGCTTTTGCAGATTCGATCGGGATTATTCTCGAAAGCTGTCAGTCTTTCTACGTCGTGGCCCGCAACCAGCGAGGGGTTGCCGCACTTTTGAGAGCCACCACGACTTTGGGTCAAAGTCTTGACTTGGAAACAACTTTGCGCTCTGTCATGGATCAAGCTCGCGACTTGATGCAAGCCGATCGCAGCACGCTATTTTTGTTAAATCGGGAAACCAACGAACTTTGGACAAAAGTAGCTAAGGCTGACGGCACAACGATGGTCGAAATCCGCATTCCTGCTAATAAGGGAATTGCGGGCTACGTGGCTTCTACCGGTCAACCTCTAAATATTACAGATGCTTACGACGATCCCCGCTTTGACCCCTCTACAGACCAGCAAACGGGATACCGCACTCGGACTGTCTTGTGTATGCCGGTGCATAACGCTAAAGGTGAGCTGATCGGGGTAACTCAGTTAATTAATAAGAACCAAGGTACTTTCACCCCTTCCGACGAAGAGTTTTTGCGAGCGTTTAATTCCCAAGCGGGAATGGCGTTGCAAAATTCTCAACTGTTTCAGAACGTGATGGTGGAAAAGCAGTATCAGAAAGATATGCTGCAAAGTCTTTCTGATGCAGTGATTTCCACGGATTTGAATGGGCGAGTTGTGACGATCAACGAAGCAGCCCTAGAATTGTTGGGCTGTCCGGTAAATCAAGCTAAAAGCAAACCAAATCCCCAGATTTGGGAAGATAAACTTGTGAATCGCTATGTTTGGGAAGTTGTGCCGATCGACAATTTGCAATTTCGACTAGAAGACAGTCTCAAAACTGCTGCCCGACATTACGTTCCCGAACAAAGTTTGACTGTGGGACTGTTGATAGAAAAAACGCTAAATTCCCAACAAAAAGAAGAAGAAGAAAATTATATTTTGGCCGTGCCCGATCGCACTGATCCTAATTTATATTACGCTTGGGGCGAAAACCGCGCGTGGACTGAGGAAGTAGCACTGGCAGAATTAGCTAATGCCCAATCTCTATTTGCGCTGCGAAATTCTGCGCTGTATCACCCTTATTGTCCGCTGCCCATCTCCGCCTCTCGAATAAAAGTAATTGAACGTAGTTTGAATTTGACTGTCAACCCGCTGATCAATCCAGAGGGCGGCGTGCGCGGCGGTTTAGTGGTACTCGAAGACATCAGCCACGAAAAGCGGATGAAAAATACGATGTACCGCTACCTGACTCCTGGAGTCGTAGATAAAGTGATGGCTTTGGGTGAAGGCGCCCTGATGGTGGGCGAACGTAAAGAAGTGACTATTTTATTTTCCGACATTCGCGGCTACACCACGCTGACCGAAAATTTGGGAGCGTCGGATGTGGTATCTCTGCTGAACGAATATTTTGAGACGATGGTGGAGGCCGTTTTCCACTACGAAGGCACTTTAGACAAGTTTATCGGCGATGCTTTAATGGCGGTTTTCGGCGCGCCCCTGCCACTAAATCCTCCGGAAAGTCACGGTTGGATGGCGGTTCAGTCGGCTTTAGATATGCGTCGGCGTTTGCAAGAGTTTAATGATTCTCGCCCCGGCGCAGATCCGTTTCGCTTCGGAATTGGGATTAGTTCCGGAGAGGTGGTTTCGGGAAATATTGGTTCCCAAAAGCGGATGGATTACACGGTAATCGGGGATGCGGTGAATTTGAGCTCGCGATTGGAACAGCTTACAAAGGAGTACGGCTGCGATATAATTTTGAGCGAATTTACCTACAGTTTGTGCCGCGAAGGGATTTGGGTGCGAGAGTTGGACAAGGTTCGGGTTAAGGGGAAAAATCAGCCGGTGGGTATTTACGAGTTGCTGCAAAATAGTTCTGAACCCATTGACGGGGAAACCGTTCGGTTTTTGGAACTTTACAGCAACGGTCGGAATGCTTATATTGCTAGAAATTTTCAGAAAGCTATTAGTTGTTTTGAAGCGGCTTTAGCAATGCGACCGAGCGATCGACCTGTGGAAGTTCACATCGAGCGCTCCCTCAGCTATTTGGAAATACCCCCGCCCGATGATTGGGACGGCGTGCATACTATGGCCATAAAGTAGCATATTCTATCACATCCGAGTGTTCAAAAGTATAAAGATTGGATAAACTTTTGAGATCTTCCTTATGACAGAGTTAACAAGTGGAAAAATGTGAAAACATAAATCGAATGCAAGATTAAAGTTAGTATTTATTTCCAGGCTAACAATTAAATGAGTTATTTATCTGTTCCCAATGCCACAAAAGCCGATCGGATTCTGGTGGTAGACGACGCACCAGATAATGTTTTGTTGGTGCAGACAATCCTGGAAGAAGAAGGTTACGAAATTAGCACGGCCGAGAACGGCTTTTCTGCCTTGAGTCAAATTGACAAGGCAGCCCCGGATTTGGTACTGCTAGACGTGATGATGCCGGGAATGGATGGTTACGAAGTCACTAAACGAATCCGACAAAATAAGGAATTGCCTTTTATCCCGATTTTGCTGATCACGGCTCACGACAGTGCGAGCGTAGTGCAGGGATTGGACATGGGAGCAGACGATTTCATCCGCAAACCAGTGGAAATGGATGAACTGCTGGCGAGGGTTCGATCGCTCCTGCGGCTAAAACACAGCGTAGACGAGCGCAATTCGATCGCCCTCCAGCGCGAAGATTTTGTCTCCCGACTCGCTCACGACTTGCGGACTCCCCTGGTAGCAGCCGATCGAATGCTAACTTTAATGCAGCAGGGAGCTTTGGGAGAAATTTCCCTTCCCATGCGCGACGCTTTCGGGACGATGGTTCGCAGCAACCAAAACCTGATCGCGATGGTAAATATGCTGCTGGCAGTCTACCGCTACGAAGCAGGCCGCAAATCCCTAAGTTTCGCTCCCGTGGATTTGCGCCAGCTTATTACTGAGGTAGCTGAAGAACTAGCTCCCCTAGCCGATGCTAAAGGTTTATCCGTAAATTTAGACTTGACAGAAAGTGCAGAAAGTGCACCGATTGCGAAGTATCCGGGCGATCGTCTCGAACTGCACCGCTTGATGACAAATTTAATCGGAAATGCGATTAAATTCACCGACAGTGGCTCAATAGATGTCAGCTTAAAAGCTGCCAATTCACCCGCCTATACTAGCTTCAAAAACCAACCGCTGGCATGGGTAATTATAGAAATCAAAGACACCGGTGCCGGCATTTCGCCCGCAGCACAAACTAAGTTATTTGAAAGGTTTGGCCCGGGAACTCACTTGCGGTCGGGTACAGGTTTGGGACTACACCTCTGTCGCCAAATTGTAGAAGCTCACCGGGGCAAGATCGAGGTAAAATCCGAGTTGGGCAAAGGCAGTTTGTTTACTATTCGCTTGCCTTGTTAGAGCGGTATAAATAATTCTGACTTTCGGGTGGGAAAAGCGCACATGACTACAGATAAACTGTAATTGTGGGGTCGAACTGCGTACCTAATCGAAGGATGGTTAATTTACCGGATGTCATATAATTACTTGGCAACAGAATTGATGGCGATATGTCTAACTGTCCAGTGTGCGGTGCTGAATACATAGAAGAAAAAGCAGAGTTGTGCTCGATTTGCGGCTGGGATTTGACTCCCTACCCGCAGCGTCCTAAGCCTTCCAAAACTTATTTAAAAAAAGAACAAGTTAGATTGCAGTGGGCAAAACAAATGTGGGAATTGGCCCGCAATCAACAAAATTGGTTAGCTAAATTTGATGAGTTGCAGGGGGAAGTGCAGCAAGGTGCGATCGCCCGCACATACATTCAATCTCAGTTAGAATGGGTTCTGTACCGCCTCGAACAACTAAACCCCGAATTAATTGTCAGCACTCTATTGCGACTAGAAGACAAAATCGGCGCCATACCTGACTCAACTCCGGCTATCTCCGAAGTGGGGATGGACTACCGCCAACTGACAAAGCTATTAGAAACGGGAAAATGGCGCAAAGCTGATGAACACACTTGGGAAATCTTGCTGCAAATCGCTGTCAGGGAAGACGAAGGCTGGCTGAGTGCAGCCGATATTGACAGTTTTCCTCCTACAGACCTTCGCACGATCGACCAACTTTGGCAACAATACAGCAGCGGGCGGTTCGGGTTGAGCGTGCAGCAGCAGATTTGGGAAAGTACCGGGGCAAATTATACTGAATTTTGCGATCGAGTCGGCTGGCGAGTCAAGGAAAATTGGAAATATTACAGCGAGCTCTCCTTCAACGAAGATGCTCCCCCCGGACATCTTCCCGTCACCGCATGGAGACAGCGCGCCTGTTACGGTGCTGGTAAACTTACTGCAGCAGAAAACTTTGCCCGCATCGCTGCGAAACTCGCAACTGGCGATCGGTAATCATCAAAAAAAAATCAAAATCGACATTAACTGCTATAATCAAAACGGTTTAGCAACTGGGGCTGTGGCTCAGATGGATAGAGCAAGCGCCTCCTGAAGAATCGGGCACCCTGCGAGGAAACTCTGGGAGTGAATGTGGTCAAATTTGGTGAAACCTAAAGAGTTCGTGGGTTCCTATGACTCTAAGGCAATACCAAGCCAAGCCTGAGTTCAGCGCGATTAAACAATCGCCTATATTGAAATCAGGAAGGTTTAGAGACTAGACGGTCACCACCTAAAGGCTGGAAGCCTATGGTGAAGGTATAGTCCAGAGAGTGGGGAAACTCACACAAATCTGAAGCGCTAGGTCGCCGGTTCGAACCCGGCCAGTCCCGTTAAAAATCAAGAAAAATTAAAATCAGGAGGGGAAAGCTTAAGTTTTGCCCCTCTTTTTTGCATATCCGCTAACGAATTAGCCTAAAGGTGGAGTTAATCTCAAATCTCAAATCCCCTGACCTGAGTTTAAGCCCCCAGCACAAGCTTTAGAGTCAATCTAAAATCTCAAATCTCAAATCTAAAATCTAAAATCTAAAATCCCCAGGCCCTTTTTTAATTTTTAATTTTTAATTCCTGTTAGTGGGCTATACGTGCGGTATTTTTTGTTATGGTTCCTTTGTGAGTTACATAAAATTTTTATAGGTTTAGATGTGGTTAAGAATCAATTCAAACACGCAGCGTTACAAGCCTTTGAAGACTTCACGCAGTTTTTGGTTCCTAGTAGGGCTTTTGATGGCGTGTTGGTTGGGCTATCAGCAGCTTAAGAGCGAATTTCAGAGACCCCAAGCTTTGTTAGTTCTAGGTGGAGCTACGGAGCGAGAGGTGTTTGCCGCCAAATTTGCTCTGGATCACCCTGAATTGCCGATTTGGGTGTCGTCTGGGAGCAATCCGGAGTTCGCGGAATGGGTGTTTTCAGAAGCGGGAATTGAGTCCGATCGCCTGCACTTAGACTACAGAGCGGTAGATACGGTAACAAATTTTACCACCCTGGTAGATGAATTGAAAGCTCAAGGGATTGAGAGCGTGTATCTGATCACTTCTGACGATCATATGCGGCGAGCTCAGATTATCGGCGAAATCGTACTCGGCAGTCGAGGCATTAGCTTTAAGCCTGTGGCAGTTCCGTCTGGGCGAACCCCCGAACCGGTGCAAAAAGCTGTTCGCGACGGCGCTAGGGCTATTCTTTGGCTGACAACCGGTTATACGGGTGCTAACTTCAGCCAAGCCAGAATTGAATAAACAAAGGAAAGCATTGAGCAAGTTTTAAATTTTTTCCCCTTCCCTCTGGTTTTAAAACTTGTCTTCTATAGCGATTTAAGACACCGGGAAGACGCTGATGACCAATGCCTAACAGAAGAGAATAGAACGAGTAGTTTAAAATCAGTAGATGAACTTCAATAGCTAAAGTTAATGAGCGACCAAATTCTGCCACAAGTTCTAGAGCAAATTTTGAGTGAGAGCAAAACGCCGGATGCTGTTTTTTCGGCTTTGGTGCCGGCTTTAGGCGAGGTGTTAAATTGCGATCGGGTCTTTCTCTACCTCCGCAATCCTGAAACGCAAATGGGCAGAGTACCTTACTGCTGGCGTCGCAACTCAAACTTTCCAGAGATTGGGGACGCGGAATGGAAAAAAGAACCCGAATCTTTAGGGGAAGAAGACCCTTTATTTGCAGCAGCTTTGCGAACTGAACCGTCGATTTTTGTTGAGGATGTTGAGACAGCAAATCCTGAAGTTGTCAACAAAAATTTTGAGGCAAAAGAGTTCGGACATCGAGCTTTGATTCACGCTCACCTTTGTGCTGACGGCTTATTGTGGGGGGTTTTGCAGCCTTGTATGTTCGATCGCCCCAGAGTTTGGACTGACTTCGATCGCCAAATTATCGCAGCAGTTACAGAAAAAATTTCGCCTTTAGCTGTTGCTTATGTCACCGCCTCAGCATCAAAAGATAAGCGATAAAAATCAATAATTTACCTGTAGGGAGCGGGTGGGCAATGAATGAATGTCAACTTAAGACTAAAACCACGTCTAGATAGTGGTTTTAGCCGAATCTCAATCCCCTCTCTGGCAGAAGAAACACCGTTTCCGGTTCCCCCCTTTTTAATTTAGGGGGGAGCGATGGGCTAATTTTCAAACAAAAGTCGGGTAGTAAATTTGAGCTGATTGTCCTTACCAAGGGTGAGGTGTGCATCGCCCTAGGGATAGACTTGGTGCACAATTCTTGTTTAAAAAACGCCCCAATTTTGAATGCCCCGACGGCTGAAAATCCCTTGAGCCCGACTAATATCATCCTCAGTGCCATCTACTACCACCAAATAATCGCCGGCGTGCAGGCGATCGGTGTAAATTCTAGCTGTTTCTTCGGGAATTCCCAAGTCAGTCAAGGCCTTCACCACCCCACCGAAAGCCGCCGCCGAGACGCCAGTGCTTGCTACGCTAGCCACCAGTGACGCCCCGAAAGTCCCCGCTGCAATCATCGGCCCGATTCCGGGAATAGCTAAACTTCCGAGACCCACTAGCACGGTGGCTAAAGCACTATTTGTCAGAGTGTCTGCTACCACTCCTGCTCCTGTGTCTAGATTTTTATCGCCCACCTGAGCGATCGTTTGAGTATCGCCTACAGACTCACCTGCATCCCTAGCAACAACCGAAACTTTATCCATTGGAAACCCGGAAGATTTCAATTCTGCCAGAGCTTGCTCGGCATCTTCGCGGTTAGAAAACAATCCCAACGCGCGGGTTTGATTGCTTGTTACCATATCTTTCTTCTTATCTCCTGTCCCATTAAACTCAAATTCAAGCCTAATTATTGTGCTTGTTTTCAATCACTTATATTGATATTTTTCGATGTTTATCTTCAGCATTCATCTATCTGTAGATATAATCTGAAAAACAGCAACAAAAGTTATAAAATCAGCGACCCAAATCGTGCATGGCATTAATCTCGATCGCACATCTTTGAGTCAAGGCTTGCAACTCCTCGCGATCCGACGAACCGGGCGCTTCAATTAGCTTGCCAATTCGCACCGTCAGCGGCACCGGACGCGGCATTCCCGAACCTTTCGAGGAAATCGCGTGAGTTCCCCACAAACTAACAGGTAACAGTGGCGCTTTTGCCTTAGCAGCTATCAGCGCCGCCCCTAATTTCGGTTCAGTAATTCTGCCGTCTGGGGTGCGAGTTCCCTGCAAAAATACACCCGTCGCCCAGCCATTTTCCAAAGAATTGATAGCTGATCGAATTGCACTGCGATCGGCACTTTCCCGCTTCACTGGATAAGCACCGTAAAGCGTAATTGCCTGTTTCAAAAGAGGAACTTTAAATAACTCTTCCTTTGCCATAAATGCGACGGGTCGCCTCATGCAATTCGACAAAATCGGCGGGTCAAAATCGCTGGCGTGATTGCTGACTACTACCACAGGCCCTTCTGCTGGAACATTTTCTGCACCATAGATGCGGCCCCGAAAGTACAGGTGCAGCATCGGGCTGACAATTGACCATTTGAATAAATAGTAGAGAAGTAAACTTTCGACGGGTTCGCGACTTTTGCTCACAGAAAAACCTTAAATTTTAAATTACATCGAATATTAGCCTATCAGTTCAGCAATGACAAAGGAATAGTATTTTGATGTTTGTAGGGTTGCCTGCGGCTGGAAACCGCGCCTACACAAACAAAACCGACCTACGTGGGTTAAAGAAGAAGTCCGCCAGCGCGGACGCAAGCTTGTGTAGCGCCAGACTTCAGTCTGGTGGACTATTTCACTGAATGTCCGATGTTTGCAAAGGCTCAATTTCCGGCCAGCATGGCTTTTTGTCCTTCCGAAGAAGTGGCGTAGCCCAAGAAATCCTTAACTGCTTGGCTAGGAGGATTTTTGTAGGCGTAGTACAACTGCCGCTGGTAAGGATAGTTACCCGCATCCGTTGTTGCACCGTTGACTGGAACAACGCGCACCGTTCTCTGATTGACTACTTGAGCGAAAGTCGCATAGCCAATGCCGTTGTTGCCTAAAGCTTGCAGCAGAGGAGTTGTCGCATCTCGATCGAGCGTGGTAATATTTTTCGTCGTGCCAAACTCGCCACCTCCGAGCACTTGTTCTTTAAACATTTGGTGAGTGCCGCTAACTGCCGGTCTGTTAATTACTTTAATCGGGCCCGCCGGGCCGCCGACTTTTGACAAGTTTTGAGTATTTCCCTTGAAAATATCTTGAACTTGAGCGGAGGAAATTATACCCTTACGGTGTCAGAAACCAATACGACAAAATTTGCTTATGGAGGTCAGTTGCGCCTCTATGACGTGCATATCGCCAAGATGTTTGAGGTGACATATTCGGACTCTCAGGAGATACCCAACCCTGGCGGTAGAACTTGGTATTACCGCGCCGGAAATGGTAAAATTGATATGGGCAATTCAGAATCAACTGTCAGTTTGCTAGCGATATTGCTGATACTTATGGTTGAGGGAAACCAGAGCGTAGTGCGATCGAATATTCTCAGGGGGAGGCTGGGCGACCAATATCCAGGACTCGTTCTATTCCAATTTTAGATATTACTGGTAATAAAATTCAGCGGTAGACGAATTTTGTGCAAGGGTTTCGCCCTCAGTCTGCTAATTCTGAAGGTGGTAATTCTCGATCGAGTATTTCTTTTCCAGTTCGTGAAATTGTATGGCAGATTGAAGGTAAGACGAGAGTACCAATTTTCCTCCCCAGTCAGCTTTTATTCTCAGAAAAAATTTACTTGAAAAACCGAGTAGAAACAAATGGCTATAGTGTTGAAATGGGCCACATACCTAATTGCAGCAGTACGCCTTGCTATATCGGGAGTATCTCAGCAGAAAGAGGTGGAGAAGCAGCCCAAGCACCGCCTAGAGGATTTAGGAGTGAATTCAAAACCATTAAATTAGCCGGCAGAACACAAGGAGTTTTTTCTAATGGCTGCTGTGCTTACTGCACGGCCTTAGTTGAATGGCAGTATCAAGGCGTTTTGTATCGAGTAACGATGAAGAATGGGCGAGAGGAAACGCTTCAAATAGCTAATTCTGCTATTGAAGCTGGGCCTCGCTAGTTAAATATGGAGATAACAGTGCGTCAGGGCAAGTCCTATTCTCCAATAGGAGATTTATTTTCCCTGACGCAGCGTAAAAGTTCTATCTATATAGAAAGCATATCACTTCTAAACTTTTAAGCCGGAAACTTCGCCTGCAAAACATTGTTTTTAATTTTTTCCTCTAATTCATTGACAACCCACATTACACTATGTTCTGGCTCGCTTAAAATAGATTTTTTGATGTCATGTAAAGAGTTGACTAAATCTTCACGCAAACGGGGCTTGTCTTCTTTAACTCCTTGAGTATAATCCCAATAATCCCAAGCGATTAAAGTTATGGCAAGGGTAGGCTCAATCATACTTCCTAGTTTCGCAGAAATAGCAGCTACAGCTTTACTACCTGCTTTAGCAGCAATTGTAGCCGTAATTTTAGCAGTTCCAGCAGCCCCTACAAATCTCACTAAAGATACTTCATCTCCTCGTTCATTTTGTAGCCTAAAATTTATACCTTCTAAATATTTAACCCAGTCGGCTTGGGGAATTGTATACATTTTTGGTACATCATCAAACTCCCTAGATAATTGTTCAATATAAAAATTAGCTGTATCAATTACTATTGTATGAAATTTCATCTCTGCTGAATTTGCTTGCAATACTCTCCTAGAAAATTCTCTTTGAATATTGTTATTTATGCTTTTGGCAATCTTTTCATTGACTCTAGTCGGATTAAACCCATTCATAACATTCTCGCCTATATATTGAAAAAGAACACCAAATTCTTGCTGTTTCTGATTAAAATAATTAAAATACCAATTTAAAAAATCCGTATCAATTCGATTTATTAAATCAGCCTCCCACCGATTCAATTCAGTGTTAGCATATTGTTTAGCACTTTGATTGGCACTGTTCAAAGCTTTTTTGAAAGCTTCTTCTCTTCCACCAAGGGCGACTAGAGATTGAGTAACTTCTATGGAGGGAGGAGAGGTTAATTCTGCCGCTAAAGCCTGACTCATAATTAAGCGTCCCAGTAACGGGATGAATACAATTAGAATTATAATCGACCAAATAATGATACTAACTATCTTAGAAACTTTTACAATGCGCGATTTTTGAGTAGGTTCTTCAGTAAGCTGAGATTCACCAGATTCTTTGGCATTCAACTCAATGGCAACTAATTCTTGATTGCCCAAGACATCAGTTAATTTTTTGTCTAGCTTTTTGGCAATCAACTGACGACCATAAGGTATGCCATTTGAATGACAAACCAGGTTATTCTTTTCGTCTAAAAATACTTGTCCTAAAATTTGCCCTTCGGGATGCTCTTGGCGAATAATTGCTCCTTTTTTTAAATTAGGAGTTGCTGGGCGATCGCTCTGGAAATAACTTATAGCCTCCTCAAAGGTTATCTCCTCTAAAACTTCAGGTGTCCCCAGAATGCGTGGCAAACATTTATTAAATTCGCCAATGATCCGCTGCATATCCCCAGAAGTGAGTTTCTGATCTCCTTGAAAGGCACCTTTGGCAAACCAGTTAAACCGTGTCATATTTCCTCCAGAGCATTTGATAACTTATAAATTTATATTAGAGTCCTTGTATCTCTAATTATTTTACTCTGCAACTAGATTTTTTGATATTTATAAAAGTGTTATTGAGTGTACAGTTAATTTTTTTTAGACTTTTTATTGCTAATAAAAAGTGTTATTTAGTTGCTAAGGTGTTATAAAGTGTGATATGGTGCAATCGTCAAAACTAATCCCACTTTTAGCTATGGATATCGAAGAGGTTTTACAATGGACTGACGAGCAAGTATTTATAAAGAAGGAAAAACATCTTGACTCGTTACAAAGACGTATATTACAAGAAGTTTGGCAAGGTGAGAAATATTCTGAAATAGCGAAAAAAGGCAATCGTAGTGAAGATCGTATTAAACAAGTTGCTGGAAAATTATGGAAGATGCTCTCTGAGATATTGGAAGAAGATATTAAACAATCTAATGTTCGATCTATTTTAGAAAGTAAAGCAGTATCAAGTATTTACAATTATGGTAACTGTTCACAGATAGTTAATAGTAAAATTAATAGAAGCAATATCAATATCTGTGGAGAAAAAAGGCAAGATGCAGAAGAGGTCAAGCAGCGATCGCCCTCACCCCCTGACTCTCCCCAAAATAAAGATCGATCGCCCATAATCGATTTAACAGACGCACCCGAACTCCCTTACTTTTACGATCGCACCTCAGAACTCTCCACCCTCAAACAATGGATTTTGCAAGCCCACACCCGCTTGATTACCATCTACGGATTAAGCGGAATTGGCAAAAGTGCGATCGCCCTCAAACTCATCGAACAAATTCAAACCGAATTTGATTATATTATTTGGTTAAGCCTCACCCACACACCCACACTTTCAACCCTCCAAACCGAACTCAAGCAATTTTTTGGGCGATCGCAACAACCCCCATTACCCACAATCCTCGATTATTTCCGATCTTCTCGCTGTCTAGTCATTCTTGATGACGTACAGAATATTTTTAGTGGTAGTCAATTAGCCGGTCAATATTTAGCAGGCTATGAAGACTATGGCAAATTTTTTAAACAAATTGCCACATCCTCTCATCAGAGTTGTTTAATCCTCCTCAGTTGGGAAAAGCCCAAAGAAATCGCGAATTTAGAAGCCGAAAACCTCTCCACGCGAAGCTTACACCTCAAAGGGTTAGGAGAAGAAGCAGCAGAAATTTTTCAACAAAAAGGATTAGTCGATGAGGAAAAATGGTCAGACTTGATCACCCTTTATCAAGGTCATCCTTCCTGGCTAAATATCATTGCTGCCACTATTTTGGAGTTATTTGATGGTAGCGTTTCCCGGTTTTTATCCGATGTAAATGATTTATTCTTAAGTGACTTAGAGCCGATCTTAGAATCTCATTTAGAGCGTTTATCAGACGCAGAAAAAAAGGCGTTATACTGGTTAGCTAGTCAAAATGAAACTGTAGATATTTCCCTAAAAGCTACTGATAGTGAATTATCCCAACCAGAATTTTGGCAAGCCATACAATCTTTAGCGCGACGCGGCTTAGTGGAAAAAGTGTTAGTAGGAACGCGATCAATGTTTTTTCTCAATCCCGTCTTCAAAGCATACATTCAGTGCAAGTTAAATCTTATATAAGCTATAGGTGATTTCACCCGATCGCAACGCAATTAAACCACCGAATTACTCTTTTCTATTCTACAAAGATCGCATAAAAGCATTCACCGCATCATATTGGTCTGCCATACGCGAATAGAACTCGATCGATCGCAAATCCAAATCCGCCAACAGTTCACTCTTACTCACCAACTCATATCCCGTTGGACGCAAGCAATAAACCGAAATTACACCATCCTCCCAAAACCAAACCTCCTGCACACCCACCCGACGATAGATTTCCAGCGTATCAATTCCACCACTCGTCACTGTCACCTCGGTCGCCAAATCTGGAACTGACTTGCGCGTACCCAAACAATAAGACTCATCCGGTTCTTTCCGTGCGCCCAATTCCTTTATCCCGATCGTCGTACTGCCACGCCCGTAGAAACGAATATTTCTCATCCGCATATAAATTTCTAAAAGCTGACCTAAAGTGCTTTTAGGTTCTTCGTGGGCCTCAGATAAAGGAGCCATAATTTCTAAATACCCATCCAAATAAGTTAAACGTGCCCCCGTTCCTACCAAATCTGCATCCAACTTTTCCAGAGTCTCCCATGTCACGTTTGACAGGAAGGCCCCACCTGTAATCACTCCTGCTTTAGAAATTGCGACAACCATCTGACTTACCTTTCACCATCATTTTTCCATAATATACCACTTCAAAAAGTGGGAGTCTGTAGTCAACTGTTGACTGTTGACTGTTGACTGTTAGCCGATAAAAATATTTTCCCCAAACAAAAAGCGCCCCTATTTCTAGGAGCGCTTTTTGTAATCTCAGACTAAAACTTAGCCATTGATAGAAGGAGCAACCAAAGCTACAGGAGTTGTCTCACCAGCAGCCAAGTCAAGCGGG
>NZ_JAUBVE010000044.1:0-56096 GCF_036705715.1 Microcoleus sp. AT3-D2
AGGTCGATTCTGATGGAGTTCTTCTGTATAATTATCACAGTGAAGACAAACTATTCCTGATGCTAAAGCACTCAAACGAAAGTAAATTTGTCCTTCAATTTGAGTGCAAGTTTCAACCTTGACTCCAGGCAAGTCTAATAGATAGTCTAAATGAAAGCTCATCACTACAACTGTATTGGTTGATCTATTTTACACCATAAACCCAGGAGAGCCATTTTTTCTTTTATTTTACCTAGAAAGAGCGCATTTTCGCAAGAGGTCTAATAAAAAAATCAAAACCCTAACGCAAGCGCCTTCCCCCACCCGGTTGCAAACCCGGAATCCCCCCCGGCGATGGATTTTGGGATCTAGGCCGCAATCCGGAGGGCAAACTAAGCAGCACTTTTTCATTTCCTTTCAAACCCGATCGCACTTCCGTCTTGTCATCCACCGTCACACCAGTCTTAATCGGCATAAAAGCAGGTTTACCATCTTCTCCACCCGGAACATAAACCCCCGTTTCCCTTTGTTGGCGGACAATTGCCGCAGTCGGAACTACCAAAACATTTTTGAGTTCACCGGCCTTAAACTCAACATTCACATTCATTCCCGATCGCAGCATCTGTTTATCATCATTAATAATTGCCGCCTTTACCTCAAAACTTGTCACATTTTGCTGGACGATCGACTGAGGCGAAATTTGAGTAATTTTACCTGTAAAAGTCTTTCCCGCAAAAGCATCGGCTTCAATAGATGCAGCCTGGCCGATCTTAATCTGAGAAATATTAGTTTCTGCTACGTTTGCGACTAATTGATTTTTTGAAGCCAAGGACAAAATCGAAGAAGAAGTCGCCGAAGAAACCGCACTACCTGCAGTCGTGGGAGTCACAAAAGCGCCCGGATCGGCGTACTTGCGGGTAACAGTGCCGGTGAAAGGAGCCCGCAGCACAGTGTCGTCGATCAGCGCTTGAACGCTTTGCAGGCTGCCTCTAGCGGCGAGAACTTGGGCGCGGGCTTGGGCGATGTCTTCGGGGCGGGAACCCGCTTCTAGCAGCGCCAAAGCTTGCTGTTTTTGCTCGACTGCGGCCTGCCCTGCAGCGATGTCTTCGGGGCGTGCGCCCGATCGCGCCAGGGCCAAAGCTTGCCGTTTTTGCTCCACAGCAGCCCGCCCTGCAGCGATGTCTTCCGGGCGTGAGCCCGATCTCGCCAGGGTCAAAGCTTGCCGTTTTTGCTCCACAGCAGCCCGCGCCGAAGCGATTTCTTCGGGGCGAGTACCCGCTTGCAGCAAAGCTACAGCTTGTTCGGCTTGCCTGACTTGCGTTTGAGCTCGATCGCGCGCGGTGCGGGAGTTGTTGACAACTTGCAAAGCAATGGCTCCGGCATTATAGAGTTCTTGATTTCTCTGAAAGTCTTCCTCAGCTTGGTTTTTGGCGTATTCGGCATCGCTGAGTTTGGCGATCGCTTGGGCGATGTCTTCAGGCCGATTGCCCTTAAGCAATTTTTGTAAATTTGCCTGTTGTTCAGCTAATTGTGCCTCAGCTACGGCAATATCCTGACTTCGATTGCCGTTGAGCAATTTTTGTAAATTTGCCTGTTGTTCAGCTAGTTGTGCCTCAGCGACAGCAATGTCTTGGGTTCGATTGCCGTTGAGCAATTTTTCCAGACTTGCCTGTTGTTCTGCTAACACAGCCTTAGCCACAGCAATGTCCTGGGTTCGAGTGCCGTTGACCAATTTTTCCAGGTTTGCTTCCGCGGCTGCGAGTTGTCCGCGAGTTTGGGTAAGTTGCCCTTGGAGGTTGGAGTCGTCCATGTAGGCGAGAATCTGCCCTTTTTCAACCTTATCTCCTTCCTTGACAAGCAAACTTTTGAGCATTCCTGAAGTTTTGGGGCTGACGTTAACGGAACGTTCGGGCACAATTGTGCCGTTTGCCGAAATTGTAATCGGCAGGTTCACCCTTTCGACAGCAACGGTTTTTTCCCTGCGTCTGGTTTCGCGGCTGGATTTGACTGTGAGTTGGCTGTAAGCTGTGTAGCCTACTCCTGCAAGCAGGGAAGCAGCAAGCAGCCCGCTAACCCACGGAGTCAGCTCTTTTTTAATCTGAAAGTGCTTTACTAAGTACATATAAATTAGACCGATCGGGCGTCTGTTCAATTTAGACCGCTCGGGAACAGAAAAGGTTCAATTGAAGTCTGGTTGTGTTTTTTTTGTTGTGCCGTTATGTGCAGGTATCTTCGGATAATTTTGGATAATGAGGAAATCAGCTAGGATTAATTGAGAATCTCGATCGATGAGGAACGGAAAAATGAGCATTCAATTAGAGTTGCCGCCTGAGTTAGAAAGTCAACTGTCTAATGAAGCCTTGCGGCTAAACCTACCTTTATCTGAGTACATCCTACGTGTTTTATCGCTCAGGCAAGTTCTGAGCAACCCACCTAAAACTGGAGCAGAGCTTGTTGCTTACTGGCAAAGCGAAGGAGTCATCAACTCACGACCTGATATCACCGATAGTCAAGTATATGCTCGAAACCTGCGCCATCAGGCAGAAACACGGACGCGGACATAAGAAATGCCAATGTATCTTTTAGACACAGATGTTTTAATTGATATTCAACGGGGTCATGCACCTGCAATTGCTTGGTTTTCGAGTCTTTCAGATATACCTAGTGTTCCCGGTTTTGTTGTCATGGAGCTAATCCAAGACTCTCAGAATATGCAGCAAGTTCGTAAAGCTCTTCAATTGGTTGCACCATTACCAATAATTTGGGCAACTGAAGCTGATTGTGCCTGTGCGTTGTCAGATTTCACAACTTACCATTTGTCAAACAGTCTGGGATTGCTTGATGCTTTGATTGCCGCCTGTGCTGTGGGACGAGGTTTAACGCTTTGCACATTTAACGTTAAACATTATCGAGTTGTCCCAAATCTTTTGACAGCACAGCCTTATGCACGTTAACCGCAACCTAATCATTTCAGCGCGAAGAGCTAACCGTTATGAGCAGAAACGATTTGAACATTACCTCCGGTACTAACTGGGCAGCTTTAGAGTCAAGATCGGAAGAGAATATCGACTACTCAGATATTCCACCGCTGACAGATAAATTTTTTGAACGATCGACTTTACGTATTCCAGCAGCTCTAGCCGACAACTTAGTTCAGCTCGATCCAGATATCAAGCAGTGGTTTGAGGCTCAAGGAGAACAGTATAAAACTCTAATTAACAACGTTTTACGCCAATATATAGAGAACAACAAAACTCAGCATAACCTGATTAGCACCCTGCGTTGCAACGGACGACGAGCAAAGTCTTTTTATCTGCGATCGCATCGATCGAACTTTTGAAAAGTTCGATCGCCAATTGCCTCCTTAACAAACAGCCACTACACCCAATTCTGTAATCGCCGCCTCCGGGCCCACCAAAGAAACATACGGTTCGATGAAGTATTTCTTAGCAGCAGCCCGCGCTTGTGAAGCTGTCACCTGTGCAATTTCTTCTTGAAATTGCTGGTCAAATTTAATTCCCAATCCCAAAATTTCATACCAACCTAAAACTTGGGCAATTTGCGAATTAGTTTGTTTTCCTAAAGCATATTGACCGAGCATCTTATTCTTGCAAGCTTGCAATTCTTCCTCGCTTAGTTGGATGCTGGTGAGTCGATCGACTTCTGCGCGCAATCCTTCAAAAGCAGTCGCCGTATTTTCCGGCGCCGTACCCATGTACACGACAAACTGAGCCGTGTCCAAGCGCGTCGCGTAGACTGCAGAAACGTCGTAAGCCAAGCCCCGCTTTTCCCGCAATTCCACAAACAATCGGCTCGACAAACCGTTACCCAAATAAGTATTCAGCAACTTAATCGCTGCATAATCTGGATTTTTGACAGAGGGTGCGAGGTAGCCCAGCATAATCACTGATTGCTGCGTATCTTGTGGCGTAACGACCGATTCAGGGGAAGGGTACAGAGGGGGGACGGTTAAAGTTGGCAGGGGTGTTAAAGGCGCTTTCCAGTCACCAAAAGTTCGATCGATCAGGGCGATCGCATCTTCGGTCGAGATTCTGCCGGCTACAGAAATAACTACATTATCGGGACGGAAATAGGTTTTGTGGAACTGTTCGATCTCGTTTCTGGTGAGCTTTGACATAGTAGCTTCCGTACCCAAGGGAGAGAAAGCATAGGGATGTTCCTGGTACATCGAGTGCCGCAATTGCTCGAAGGCGATCGCAAATGGCTGTTCTTGCTGCGATCGAATTGCCGATATGGCAATGCGGCGTTCGAGTTCGACTTCAGCTTCCGGGAAATTCGGCGATCGCGTCAATTGCGCCGCCAACTCCAAAATCTCCTCAAAATCCGCAGAAACCGTCTTCAAACTCACTAAAAAATAGTCTGTAGTAGAGTCGGCACTCAACCTCGCTCCCACCGATTCTACACACTCGGCAATTTCCAGCGAAGACAGCCGATCGGTTCCCTTAGTCATTACCGCCGACAGCAAGTGACACAATCCTGCTTGTTCCGGCTGCACGTAGCGACTGCCGGCCCGCAGGAATATCCTAGCTGCAATAATATCTGCTGCTGGATTTTCTGCTGCTAAGACAACAATACCGTTGTCTAAAACCGTGCGCTGGATTTCATTTTTCATTGAATTCTTTGTTAACTGTTGACTGTTGACTGTTGGCTGTTCGCTATTGGCTGTTGACTGTTCGCTGTTGATTGTTGACCACAGTAACAGATACATTTAACCCGGTAAATCTAGGAATCCACCTAAATCTACTTTGTATGACATATGCTTAATATGCTTAAAACGATGATGACTTAATGTAACCATCGCTCTTGCTATTTTAGCTGCAAGTCTTCTCTTACCTTTTTTCAATTAACCGTCAACCGTCAACCGTCAACCGTTATTAGATTGGTTTGAGTACCACGGCTGTATAGCGTCGGGGAGAGAGATATTGTTGAGCTAGGCGCTGGAGGTCTAATGGCCCAAATGCTTTAATCCTAGTGGGATAGCTGAGCGCTAATTCCGCAGTGGCGATCGTATTGTAATATCCGTAAAGACCCGCTAGCTGTCCCGGCGTTTCGAGGGAGAAAGCAAAATCGTTGCACAGCAAGCGCTTACAGCGGAGCAATTCTACCTCGGAAACTGGCTCAGACTGCAATTCCCAAAGTCGATCGCAAATCCGAGATTCCACCTGTTCGACATCCTTCGCGTCCAAGACTGCACTGATAGTAAATAAACTCGATTCCCGTTGCAACGAGAAAGTGCTGTCGATCGCCTCTACCAATTGTAATTCTTCCCGCAATTCCCTGACTAAACGCGAAGTCCGCCCGTCTGCAAGCAACACCGACAGCAAATCCAAGCCGCAAGCACTTTGCAAGTGTTCAACTCCCGGGCCGGTCCAGGCCATCATCAGCCGCGCTTGTTCCAATCGGGGGAGGCCGAGCTCCTGACGGCGAATTTCTATCAGTGGCGGTTCCGCTTCTGCGGTTAATTTGGGACAATCCCACCTGTCTGAAAACTGCTCGAATGCTTTCTCCGTAACATCTCTGGCCTGTTGTTCATCAATTCCCCCGACTACCACCACAGTCATATTTTCCGGCTGATAGTGCGATCGATGGAAACAGCGCATTTCATGGGGAGTTCGCGACATCAGCAGTTCTTCCGTGCCGAGTACCGATCGCCTGTAGGGATGCCGCTGGTAAACTGTTTCCATCATTGCTTGGAAACCCAGCCAATCGGGATTGTCTTGAGCTTGACGGATTTCTTCGAGTACCACATCTCGCTCGCGATCAAATTCCCGATCGGGAATCGAAGCGCGCAGCAGCAATTCTGCCAGCGGCTGCGCTGTTTCTGCTAAATAATCGGCCGCAGCGTTGACGAAAAAATGCGCGTAGTCGTGACTTGTAGCTGCATTGGCGACACCGCCGCGATTTTCGATTACCTGGTCAAATTCTCCAGGGGCGATCGAATCCGTCCCTTTAAATATCATGTGTTCTAGAAAATGAGCCATTCCCGACCAAGAATCCGGCTCCAGCGTAGCACCAGCCCTCACCCACACGTCTAGCGCGACCACCGGTGTGGCCGAAATCCGCTGGTGAATGACCGTTAACCCATTATTCAGCTTCCAGACATTGGCTGGGAACTCTAAAGCAGTGAGCAGTTGAGACAAGCTAGTTATTCTTAAACTTTAGTTAACTTCGGCTGCAACTATGGTAGCGCTTTACAGCTATGCGATCGGGATTAATTGATACAAAAGTCAGTTGTCAGTGGGCAGTGGGCAGTGGGCAGTTGGCAGTGGGCAGTGGGCAGTTGTCAGTTGGTAGTTGTCACTTAATAGTTGTCAGTGGTTAGTTGGCAGTTATTAAGGGTAATTTTTGCTTTTTTTAAAAACGACCTTAGCCTTAATTAACTATCATTTCTTGGTTTAAAAGTCAATAGGTTGCGCGGGATATTAATGAATCAGTCGGGAGAAAGAGGATGTTATCAGAATATATCAATAAATTAAGAGATGTAAGAACACTAAAGACATTGAGAGGAGAAACGACAGATGGTAGCTACCTTAGAAGATACTAAGCGCCAAGCGATCGCAACTAAATTAGCAGACATGAAAGCGCTGCAAAACCTGTTGATCGCCAACGAGCAATTATTCATCAATTCCTGCAACGACTCCGAACTAGCCCAGCGCTTCCGGGATATGCTAGAAGACGATCGCAAAAATTTGGGCGTATTAGAAACCACGATCGTGCAATACGGCATTCAAGCCGAGCCCAAAGAAACCAGCACAAAAATGATTGAAGAAGTTCAGAAACTCATGAAAGGTTCTGAACTCACCATGTTTGAAAAAGTAGCTCAGCACGAACTGCTCAAACACAAACAAACAATGGCCGGTATGTTAATTCACAAAGCTGCTCAAGTAGTAGGCGCAGACATTGAAGCAGCCATTACCCCGCTCAATACAGTTAACTTTGAGAACCGCGCTCACCAAGAACAACTCAAAGGAGTTCTCGAAATTTTAGGCGTCCGCGAACTGACCGGCAAAGACCCCGACCAAGGCGTTTGGGCGCGCGTGCAAGATGCAATGGCAGCAATGACCGGCATCATCGGCGGTGCAGTTACCCGCAGCAAAGATGAGATGAACATCACCGAAATCATCTCAATGGATCACCGCAAAACCGATACCCTCTTTATGGAAATCGCAAGCACCGACGATCCTCAAAAACTGCAAGAATTCTTCGGTCAACTTTACAAAGACCTCAGCGTTCACGCAGAAGCCGAAGAACAAGTTGTTTATCCCGCAGTTCGCAGCTACTACGGCAATACTCAAGAACTGTATAGCGAGCAAGCAGAAATGAAGCAGATGCTTGCCCAAATTAAGGCTCTTAACCCTAGTTCTTCTGATTTCAAAGCCCAAATTAAACAGCTCCAAACAGCGGTTAAAGATCACATTCGACAAGAAGAAAACGATATGTTCCCTCATATTCGCCGCAATCTGAGCGAAGCACAAATGGAACAAATGGCTACTCAATTCAAAGCAGCAAAAACCACCATCCAGCAAGAAATGGCTAAGATGAAATAATTCAGCAGTCGGCTAATTTTAACTCTAGCAAAACTAGAGAATAGCTAAACTGCAACCTATCAATCCCGCTACCAACCTGGCGGGATTACTGTTTTGTGTAAACTCACCAATGTTCAAAAACTAATATCAAATCTGTTAGCATCGGAATTATTCATCTATCTATTCTCTTTATCTGCGTGAATCTGCGTCAATCCATTGTCATCTGCACTTAACAAATTATCTTTTTTTTACACCAGATACAGGATAAATACAGATTAACGCAGATTAATTGTATCAACAATTCCGGTTGCACCGTCCGTGATTGTTAACCGAAAGCATCCAGGATACAAGCCCCCGGATTCATTCCTTCGCAGACTCAGGACCCAGAAATAAAAAACCTTTATCCGATGAAACTTGCCCCCCGAATTTATTTATCCGTGGGGTCAATGCTTCAATTCTAAAATCTAAAATCTAAAATCTAAAATCGATTGACCCTTCGGCGAAGGTGAGTGGGCATCGCTGTTGACTGGATTTTACGCCCGACGATGCTACCGGATTTGAAATAACTAAAAAAATGAATAAACCCACCCTAGGTAACATGGTTGTGGGGGCGGGTTTATTTAGATTGTGAGTTATAGTCAGAGATTGTGGGTGAAAGTCGTCCCCACAAAATGCGGTTATTTATATCTCAACTCGCGACAAATCTATCCGTTGATCACAGATCCTCCGTTGGGATGCAAAATTTGACCAGTCATGTAAGACGAATCTTTTGAAGCTAAAAACACGTAACTGGGGGCAACTTCATCGGGTTGACCGGCGCGTCCCAAGGTCGTATCTGCACCAAATTTCTCCACTTTTTCTTCAGGGAAAGTTGCAGGAATTAGAGGCGTCCAAATCGGACCGGGGGCGACTCCGTTGACGCGAATTCCTTTCTCAGCTAAACTTTGAGACAAAGAGCGAGTAAAGGCAACAATTGCTCCTTTTGTGGAGGAGTAATCTAGCAATTGTTGATTGCCTTTGTAAGCGGTGACAGACGTAGTGTTGATAATTGCACTTCCCTCTTTGAGGTGTTTGAGAGTGGCTTTTGTGAGGTAAAACATTGAGAAAATGTTCGTGCGGAAGGTGCGCTCTAATTGTTCGGCGGTGATGTTTTCGATGCTTTCTTGGGGATGCTGTTCGGCGGCGTTGTTGACAAGGATGTCGAGGTGTCCGAATTCTTTAACTGTTTGTTCTACAAGGTTTTGACAGACGTTTTCGTCGCCGATGTCGCCGGCGATCGCAATACAGCGCCGGCCTTGTTGTTCGATCGCCTCTTTGGTCTTTTTGGCATCATCATCTTCGTTAAGATAGCTGATGACCACGTTAGCGCCTTCTTTGGCAAAGGCCATCGCCACTGCACGCCCGATACCGCTGTCTCCGCCTGTAATTAAGGCTACTTTGTCCCGCAATTTGTCGCTACCGCGATAGCCCTCCGCGAAGGATTGAGGTTGCGGAGTCATTTGGGATTCAATACCGGGTTGCTGTTCTTGATGTTGAGCCGGATTGGTTTGTTGTTGAGTTGGCATAACATATTCCTCTAAGTTCTACCTTTATAAATAAAGGTTTTCTGGAACTAGGGAATCGCTCTTTTTGCCGATCGCGCTCTACTACTAAAGACAGTAATTAAAGAGATAAACCCGTCAGCCGAACCCATGATTGTGGCGGGCTGGTTTATATAAATTGTGAGTTTTCCTCAAAGATTGTCGGTAAAACAGGCCTCTAGGAGCATCGGGATATATTTGTTGTAGAGGCGGGTTTCACGAACAATATTTCCGGTAATTAAAGAAATTGATAAACCCGCCGCGCGAGCGTCACAACAGCAAAAAGCACGCCAAAACATCATTTGACGTGCAGTTTAAACAAGCTAGTTGCTAATTGCTGAGTCTCGAACTAGAAACCCAACCTAACATTACAACCAGGCACCATCAGCCTGCGGAGCAGGAGGAGTTAACAGTAATTCCTCGAGACCATTCTCTACTAAAAATGTTGCAATCAGGGAATTCGCCGTGTTTTGCAAATCGTTGATGTCAACAAAGCTGCTAACACCAGTCTCAGGAGCGAGCAAGCCATCGACGCTGGCGTTAACGGTAGCATCGGGTGAAATGCCGCCGTCGAGCAGAGGATCGGGGATGCTAGAAGCAGTTACCACACCCGTGCCGCCAGTCACCGGATCGAGGCTCAAATCAGTTAGCTCTGGCGCCGACACGCCGATCGCCGTTACAAAAGTATTTGGCCCGGGCACCGAGAACGTAACAGGGTTAGGCCCGGTCGGAATGGGGAACGGGTTGGGAACACCCGGAGCGTTGAAAACTTCCAATACCGAGTAGTTGCCCGGAGCTAAATTGGTGAACAGCGCAGTACCAGTCGCATCACTCCTTACCAGAGGCTCGGTAGCAGCATCGTAGCGGCCATTGTTGTTCAAATCCAAAGTGAACGGGATGCCCTCCAAAGGAGGCTCACCCTCATCTTGCAGGCCGTTGCGGTTATCGTCCCGGAATTTGGGAACTATCAAGTTAAAGAACTGGCCGTTGCCCACCAAAGCACAAGTAAACGTTTGGTTGGCGCCCAGAACGATGTCCAGTGGTTGAGTAGTTTGGAAAGAATTGGAAGGCACCACTTCCCGGACTCGGTAAATACCAGGGGTCAAATTGCCAAACTCCCAGCGACCGAACTGATCGCTGACGGTACTTGCTTCTCCCGCATCAAGGGCGTCGTTACCGTTGGTGTCGAGGAAGATTGTGACTCCTGCGATCGGCGTTTCAAAGCCGTCTCGGTAGCCGTTGCCGTTCAAGTCTTGGAATTTGCACCCAGTGATCCGGCTGTTGGGGGTGTTGCCAAAGACAACGTTCGCATCTTGATTGCTGAGGTTGAACTGCACCCGATCCGGAGTAGTAGGACTAAAACCCACCTGTGGCACTTCCCGAACCACATAATTGCCCGGTTCCAGGTTGGTGAAAGCACCGCGCCCGTTGGCATCAGTTACTAGCGACTGTTCCCCTGTGTCGAGGGCGCCGTTGTCGTTGGCATCAAGGTAGACCGTGATGCCGGGAATGCCCACTTCCTGTAGAGTGTTGGCCGGTTCGTAACGACCGTTAGCGTTCTGATCGTTGTATTTGAAGATCGTGATGTTAGGGCGCGTATTCCCGACAGCACCGCTACCTGGATTTACCAAAATCGGGGTGAAGAAGACTGCGGGTTCCGGGTTGACCGGGGGGAAGGGGGGCGGAAAGTTCGCCGCAACGATCCGCTGACCACCTGGAACTGTTGGATCGGTCACTATGAAAGGCAGCGTTCCCTGCTGACGCGATTGGGGTCCGGGGGCTGTAACTTCTACTGGGTTCTGGGTAGTGTTAATTGGCGGCTGGTTGGCTATGAATGTTTCAAAGGTTTCCAATACCGAGTAGCTGCCAGCTTTCAAATCTCTGAAGGTAGCCCTACCATCAGGGCCAGTGAACAGTTGCGGTTCGCCCGCGTCTGTCCGGCCGTTCCGGTTCAAATCGAGGATGAACGGGATGCCGGAGAGGGGAACTTCGCCTCCATCTTGTATGCCGTTGGCGTTGTCATCCCGGAATTTGAAGATCGGGATTTCGTACAGGGGAGTGTTGCCCACTTGAGCGCAGGCCCAGATTTCGCCAGGGCCGAGGTTAACGTCAAGCAGGGGGGTGCTGCCGGGGGGAGTGCTTTGGGGAAAATCTCTTTCTAACGGTTCAGTGCCCGGCCCGTTGGCGCGCTCTTCCCGAATCCGGTACAGCCCAGCCTGCAAACCGGTGAATCGGAACTCGCCGTTTCTATCGGTTAAGGTAGTGGGTTCCCCTGCATCTAACTGACCGTTGTTGTTGGCATCGATATAGATTCTGACGTTTTCCATCGGAGGTTCACTCCCGTCTCGAAAGCCGTCGTTATCTACGTCGAGGTATTTGCAGCCAATAATCTGACCCTCACCTGTAGCATTACCGAACAACACTGTGGCATTAATGCCCGCAAGGGTGACGACGACTGGGTTGGGAGTTGTCGGGCTGAAATTGGGTGGCGGGATTTCCCTGACAGTATAGGTGCCTGGAAGCAAGCCTGGAAATACGAAGTTTCCGCTGGCGTTGGTCAACGTCGAGGGTTCACCTGGCTCGACAGTGCCGTTGTTATTGGTGTCAATAAAGATTTGGACGTTGGGGAGTCCCGGTTCGCCTGGCTCTCGGATGCCGTTGCGGTTCTGGTCATTGAACTTGGTACCCTGGATACCCGCAGGAGCGTTGCCAAAAATGACGGTTGGCGGTAGCTGGACTGGGAATACTCCAGGAACAGGAAGTACCTGACTAGCTATTCTTTCTTCTGTCATGATTTTCTTTTCCTTCACACCTAAATCTACGTAAGCTACAGGCTACTGTATCACTTTGTCAATCAGCAGTTAGCTGCTGCTAGCGACTGACGATCGCTACTCAATCATACATACGTCTACGTTGCTCAAAGGTTCCTCATCTAACCTCCGGCTTACTCCAGCTTTGTCGCACGAGATTATATCAGGTTTTGAATAGCTGTGGCAATTTGAGCGCAATATCTTCAAGATTTGCGCCCTGAGTTCTTCTGCCCGTGGACACTTGCTGTTTAGAGCTGGAACAACGTTAAGATTCACTGAACCTCGGTGAATTGAGCGACCATGCCACGAGGGCGATCGCACTTGGGGAATTGTCTGATTATTCCTAAAAACAGGTATGATACTACCTCTGAATCTTGCTCCTCATATACAAGCCAGCTTTGGGCTTCCCGGAACTCTGGCTATGCGTTGGAGGTTGCCAACAATAGGGTATCACGCGATCGCCCTTTAATCTCTTCCGGATTTTTATCTGCGGTTGGGGATTCGGGGCGATCGAGTTTTGTGTCCCCCTACATAACCGAGAAATCTCTCGCGACCATCGGCCCAAACGAGTGAGCGATCGCCCCATTATTTAATTCATTTGTGTTGACAAAAGTACCAATTTGTGCATTAGGCTCCAGACCGACATTCTGTTGCCCAAAGTTAGGAATATTGCCTAAATTTGCAAAATATCCATCACTCAAAAATTTACTAATTTGATCACTATCATGACCCTGGCTCAAAAGCAAGCTATCCGCCCCAATATTGCCTGCAGGTTCGCCCACATAGTTACTGGTATCCGTCAGCGGGTCGCCCAAGGATTTAGCCGACCTACCGTCAGCCTCTCCAGTCACCAAATCAATGCTGCTGGCCGCAATCTCTGCCGAGACCACAACTACCGCAGGCGGAGTCGTTTGAATGAAACCGGGGGGCGGAACTTCGCGAACAACATAACTACCTACCGGAACGTTACGGAAACTGTAATTGCCCTGAAGGTCGCTGAAGGTACTCGCTTCACCCGGATCTAAACTGCTGTTATTGTTGAGGTCGATGTAAATTTGAGTATTGGCGATCGGGGGTTCCCCGGGATCTAGGATGCCGTTGGCGTTAAAATCGTTAAATTTCACACCGCTGATCGTGCCCGTTACCAACACGTTGCCAAAGCTGAGATTAGTGGCATTTGTGCCGTTGCCCACGGTAATCGGAGTCGGATTTGGCGTGGTTTGTTGAAAACCGGGCTGCGGGACTTCCCTCACCACATAGGTTCCTTGAGGCAAATTGATAAAAGAGAAATTACCTTCGGGGTTGGTTAAAGTCGAAGGTTCGCCCGGATCTAAACTGCCGTTGTTGTTGAAATCAAGGTAAATCGGCCAGTTGGCAACTCTCGGTTCCGTCGGTTCGTTGATACCGTTAGCGTTGAGATCGTTGAACTTGAAGCCGCTGATGCTGCCGGTAGGAAAATTGTTGCCGAAATTGACGCCGACAGCGTTGGTATTGCCGGTAATGTCGATCGGGCCTGGATTTGGCGTAGTCTGTACCCATCCCGGTTGCTGAACTTCCCTCACCAAATATCGGCCGGGAGAAACATTGGCAAAAGTGTAGTTGCCTTGCGGGTTTGTGATGGTATTGGGTTCGCCCGGATCAAAGCTGCTGTTGCCGTTGAGGTCTATGTAAATTTGCCAGTTTGTCAGAGGCGGGTCTGTCGCATCTCGGACGCTGTTGGCATTGAGGTCGTTGAACTTGACACCGCTGATGCTGCCGACAAAAAAGACATTGCCAAAATTGATGTTGTTGACAGTGGCGTTGGAAGTAACGTTAACCGGGCCGGGGTCAGGCGTGGTTTGAAGAAAACCCGGTTGCTGGACTTCTCTCACCAAATATGTATCTGCGGGAATATTGACAAAAGCGTAATTGCCTTCACCGTTTGTCAAAGTAACAGGTTCGCCGCCGTCGAGCCTGTTATTGCGGTTGAGGTCGAGGTAAATTTGCCAGTTAGCTAGCCCTTGTTCCCCGGGATCTCGGCTGCTGTTGTTGTTGATGTCGTTGAATTTTGTGCCTGCGATCGTCCCTGCGTTAAAGTTGTTGCCAAAATTGATATTGCCAGCGTTGGTGCCGCTGGTAATCGTGATGGGTGCGGGATTTGGGGTAGTTTGGCGAAAATTCGGCTGCTGGACTTCCCTAACTTGGTAAGTTCCCGGCGGCAGGTTGGCGAAGATGTAGTTGCCTTGCGCGTTTGTGACGGTGGAAGGTTCGTTAAATTCTGGCTGGCCGTTGTTGTTGAGGTCGAGGTAGATTTGCCAGTTGGGAATGGGGACTTCTCCGGGATCTGGGAGACCGTTGGCGTTGAAGTCGTTGTATTTGGTGCCGCTGATGCTGCCGACTTGGAAGTTCCCGATGTTGACGTTGCCGATGTCTATTTGGCTGGCGGTTCTGAATTCGGACATGGTGTTGCTGGGGCCCAATGAACGCGGTTCAATGTTTTCTGTAGGGCAATCTAGCAGTTTTTTTGCCAATTGCAGCTATTTGAGAGGGATAAATTATTTTTAGGAAAGGGAAGGGGAGAAAGTTGTGAGTTTTGAGTTAACTGGTTCGCAGACATAGCCAGGGAATCAGTTAATGCCTGATGCCCAATTCCCTATGCCGAAATTCGCAATTTTTTCCAGATTTGATGTACGATCGCTACCAGTTTTGCAGAGGTCGAATTCCCAATGTCCCAAAACTTGATAGCAAGCTGGAATAAAGCCCGCGATGTTCCGAGTTTGCTCTTCGGCTGGAGTTTGTGCGGTTTATTGGCAATAGGCTCGATCGCCCCTACTCCTGTTGCAGCACAGCTACCTATCTCCGAACAAGGTAACATTAACAGCCCGATCGCTCAAACAGGTGCGATCGTCCGCCCCGCAATCAAATTGGGCAGCCGCGGCGAGGAAGTGATCGAACTCCAAGCTGCTCTTCAATTGTTGGGCTTTTATACTGGCACTGTAGACGGGATTTTCTCACAAAGCACCGCTAGAGCTGTGTCTCAGTTCCAGGAAACTGCTGGCCTGGCTCCCGACGCAATAGTCGGTCAAGATACTTGGAATCGGCTGTTTCCTGCGACTCCGAGCGCGATCGAAAACCCCATCGCTAACAATCCTGTAAATGGCGACAACTCAGAGATTAACCCCCAAGCGCAGCCAACCAATTTTCCAGTTTTGAGAAGACGAATGCGGGGGCCTGCTGTCAGAGATTTGCAAGAGCGGCTGCGGGCCAAGGGATTTTTGCGGGTGAGTGCTGACGGCGTTTTCGGCCCGGAAACTCAAGCTGCTGTCAAAGCGGCTCAGCGACAATACCAATTGCCCGCAGACGGCATTGTCGGCCGCGCAACTTGGGAAGCTCTGCTGCGTTGACAGCAAGCGAAAAGTGCCGGGTGTGCACGTTGCGCGGTCGAGCGATCGTACAAATTGTTAATAATCGCTTTTGGAAGTATTTCATCACATCAAAAAGTGTCAAGTTTGGTAAACAAAGTGTTTTCATGCGCGCAGTTGGTGTTAACTTAAAAACATGAGGGACAAAACCAAGAAGCACAAAAAACTTGGATAAAAAATTTGGAATTAGAGTATTTGTCCCGATCGGCTCTAGTCCGCAGGCAACGCCTGAACCGTGTAGCTGATTAGCAAAGAAAGGTTGACATTGCGCTCGATATTTGTTAGATAGCTTGAGGCTATTGCATGAATCAAAAGTTGCGATCGCACAGTCAAACACAGAAGTCTGAATAGACTCCGCTGATAGCTAGCTCGTCCGCAGAGTAGTTGCAAAAAAGTCCACCTTAGTTGTAGTTTGCTGAAACTCAGCAGAGCTAAAAACCCACTTGAATCAACTTAATTTACAAACTTTTTAGGGTCTGGCATCCGATATGCTAGGCCCTAAAATTTTGATTTTTTTTTGAAGTAGCAAGCAGTCTTTGGCTAAGATTTAACAGTCAACAGTCAACAGTCAACAGTCAACAGTTAACTAATGACTAATGACCATTTCATTTAATGTCCTCAATTCGAGCATTCAAACCGTTAGCGCTGAGCATTTGTAGCAATTCCTCAGCTTTTTCGAGTTCCCGAAAAGCACCGGCTTGCATCACAGGTCGCCCACTGGAAAAAGAGCGAAAAGCACCGGGAACGAGGGATTGCATTTTTTGTCGATCGCGCCAACTGTCGGTATCCACCACAACTCGATACCGGAAACCCAAAGCTCTGGCTCGATCGAATGACGGCGAATTATCCGCCGCATCGGGCAAAGAATTCCCCCCTAAAGGTGCAGGTACATAACCGCCCCTTCCTATCGGAATGTTGCGGGCAGGAACCGGCAATCTACCCTCGGAAGAAACCGAACTCGAACTATCAAAATTGGGAGGAATAATTGGTTGCTGTACCGAAATTTCCGAAACCGATCGATAATTCGGATCGGGCACAGGAATTGCGATTGTCCCTGGGACTACCGATAAAGCAGCGGCATTCCTGGGAGAAAGCTCTTGCTGCAACTGAGCGCTTGGCTGTGTTGATCGATTTTGCACCGGTCGCCTTGAAACGGGCGCAGGCGGGGGAAGTGGCGCTCTTTCAACTCTGGGACTTAGCCGTCCGGGAGTGTAAACAGGGAGAGAAGTGTCTGGGCCACCGATGCTGGGAGGTCGATCGGCCCTTAGCTGCAAAGCACTTCCCCCCATTGGTGGAGGGGTAAAAGTTCCCGCCACATCAACCGATCCCGTCGTCCGGCTGCTCAACAATTGATTGCCGTAAGCTGGGATTACTTGACCTTTGGCTGCATTGTTCACATCGTACTGACCGTTGTTACGAATGACATTGCCCCCCGGTTCGGCTGCTGTTCCCAAATCCGGCAGAGAGCTCGCGATCGCCACAATTCCGTCCCGCCGGTTACTCTCGATATAATTGTTACGCAGCACAGGTCTAGCATTAGCTTGCACCACCACGCCATCTTTATTGCGAGTAATTTTGTTGCCGATGAGCAGAGGCGAAGCGTTCTGCGCTACATTCACCCCAAATCCCGTGTTTTCAAACACATTATCTCGAACTTCCGGCTGGGAACTGCCAAAAATCGTAATGCCGTTAGCTCCATTTTTCGAGAAAACATTCCCGCCAATCGTCGGCCTGGAAGTACCCACTACCGAAATGCCGTCGTGAGTGCTGCCAGAAAAAGTATTGTTAACAACCGTCGGAGAACTCGATTCAATCCACAAAGCGTAACCCCGATAGTTGGTATTCGTCACCGTCACCCCGCTGAGTCCGGCCCCATCTGCGCCTAAAATCGCGATATTTTGACCCGCCGAAGTCGGACTGATAAAGTAGCCTCCGCCTTTGATGACAATATTCTGACCGCGAGTGTTGGGATTTCCCTGAACTGTCACGCTGGGCCTGAGCATTAATGGAAATTTTTCGCCGGTTTGCTCGCTGTAAGTACCGGGCGCTAGCAAAATCGCTGTCTTGGGCGGGGCGACGCTTAAGGCGTAGGTAAGGGTTTTAAACGGAGCTCGATCGCTGCCGTTGCCTCCTGTGTCACTGCCGCCGATCGAGCTGACGTACAGTATGTTAATGTCGCTCTCCAGGGTCTGAGAAAGTAGTTGCACTCCCGGTATCCCGGCAGCGATAACTGACGGTTGAGGGTTGCAAAAGGCGGTCATCGCAAAGACGAGCAGAAGGCAAGAACTCAAACAAGATTTTTGCGATCGATTTTCTTTGCACCAGGTCTGTTGTGAGTAAATCAGCATAAAAAAACGCAACTTATCTGTGAGCCGAGTTTCGCCTCCGGTGTTTCGTGTCAGGTTTTCGCGATCGAAGTTTAAATACGCCCGCCTGTTTGGGTTGTTCTCCCTTAATCTTTTGTGTTGTTCTGCTAACCTCACGGCTCTCCTCCCAAGTGTGGTATGCAGTTTAACGATTCCACTCTCATCAAGTTTGATCTATTATGCTTCGTTTTTCTCAAATTCAATAAAACTTAAAAATTTGTCTAAATTAAATCGGTTGAGGTAAAAATTAGGCAGATCGCTTTGCTACGATCTTGACCAAGAATTTCTTGATGGTATCCGCCACGTGATTTATCCGTGGAATCAATCGAAAGCATCTCAAATCTAAAATCCTCAAGCCCCCGAATTTATCCGTGGGGTCGCCTCCAAAATCCAAAATCTAAAATCTAAAATCGAATGACGGCGTGGGACAATGTAGCGGTTTGACAGCTAGGATTAATTATAATTAGGGTGGTTCTGAATGACCGACAAACAAAACAGAACTTTACCGGCACAGCCAGCCCTCTGCCGGATTTTAGATGCAAATTTAGATCGATCGCGCGAAGGGTTGAGAATTATTGAAGAATGGTGCAGGTTTGGTCTCAACAACGCCGATTTGGCTGGCGAGTGCAAGCAACTGCGTCAAGAATTGGCTGCTTGGCACGTCGCAGAACTTCGCAGTGCTAGGGATACGTCGGCCGATCCGGGTACGGAGTTGACTCACCCGCAGGAAGAGCAGCGTTCGAGCATTCAGCAGCTACTGGAGGCGAATTTCTGTCGGGTGGAAGAAGCTTTGCGGGTACTCGAAGAGTATGGCAAAATTTACGATCGGAATATGGGCGCGGCTTTTAAGCAGATGCGCTATCGGGTTTATACTCTCGAAAGCAATTTGCTGGCTTATCGGCGCTACCAGCAGTTACTTCGATCGCAGTTATATCTCGTAACTTCGCCGAGAGACAACTTGATGGGAGTTGTGGAAGCTGCTTTGCAAGGCGGACTGACTTTGGTGCAGTATCGCGACAAAAGTTCAGATGACGGCGCAAAGTTGGCTAACGCGCGCCAGCTTTGCGAACTTTGTCACCGCTACGATGCTTTGCTGATTGTGAACGATCGCGTGGATTTTGCGATCGCAGCGGGTGCTGACGGCGTACACTTAGGACAGCAAGATTTGCCTGTGGCGGAAGCGCGCAAGTTGCTCGGCCCGGGACGGATCATCGGTTGTTCGACTACGAATGGCGAGGAAATGCAGCGAGCTATTGATGCGGGAGCAGATTATATTGGAGTTGGGCCGGTTTACCACACTCCTACTAAACCTGATAAACACGCGGCAGGTTTGGACTATGTGCGGTATGCTGCTGATAAGTCGCCGATTCCGTGGTTTGCGATCGGCGGAATTGATATCAACAACCTCGATGAAGTATTGAATGCTGGAGCTCAAAGGGTTGCCACAGTACGCGCGATTATGGAAGCAGAACAGCCTACTTTAGTCACGCAGTTTTTCATCTCGCAGTTGATTCGGATGCAGAATCTGAAAGCTCAGAAAGCTTTGCACGGAAAAAGCTAGGTTGATTGGGATTTGTAGGGCGGGTTTAGCACAGGAAATCTGTGCATAAAATATAATTTTGTTACCAAACCCGCCCCAAAAACAGATAAGATATTTTACTGATGATAAATCAAATTGCGCTGCAAGTTAACGGAGAAACCCGCAATTGTGCGATCAACACACCGTTACCAGAATTACTAGAACAATTGGGATTAAACCCGCGTTTGGTGGCTGTGGAGTACAACGGGGAAATTCTGCACAAACAATTTTGGGAAACTACACAGATGCAAGAGGGCGACATCTTGGAAATTGTGACAATTGTCGGAGGAGGCTAGCCACAAATTGGTGACAAATTCAACCTTAAATTGTCACCAATTGACAGAACCTAGGAATGTCGCTTGCAGTCAAGTATAGATCCCCCTAAATCCCCCTTAATAAGGGGGACTTTGAGAAGAATCTTGTCTCCCTAAATCCCGTTTATTAAGAGGGGCTTTGAGAAAAATCTTGTCCTCCTAAATCCCGTTAAATAAAGAGGGACTTTGAGAAAAATCTTGTCCCCCCCTTATTAAGGGGGGCTAGGGGGGATCGAGACTTTGAGACAAACAAAAGAGACTTAAGGAACGCCCCAAAATATCGCAATTAAACTGCGACAGCTTCAGCCACGGGCTCAGCCACAGGTGCTGCTACAACAGGATAAATGCTGACTTTCTTGCGAGTTTTGCCTTTTCTTTCAAAAGTCACCACACCGTCAATCATGGCAAACAGAGTATCATCTCTGCCGATACCAACATTATTACCGGGGTGAACTTTAGTGCCGCGTTGACGGATCAAAATGTTGCCAGCTTTGACAACTTGACCACCGTATTTTTTGACACCGAGACGCTGGGAATTAGAGTCGCGTCCGTTACGTGTACTGCCTGTACCTTTCTTGTGGGCCATAATATCCTCAACTGTATTTACTATGTTTTATTCTGAATCAGTTTCGGCGGTTTGGGGGGTTTCAACAACTGCTGCTGTTAAGTCTCTGGCGGCTAAGACTGTACCGTTGACGCTAATCGAGTCAATCATAAAGCGAGTTGTTTCTTGACGGTGCCCTTTTTTCTTCCGAGTTTTCTTTTTCGGCTTCATCTTGTAGACGAGGACTTTGCGGCCCCGGAAATGCCGGAGAACCGTTCCTTCTACAGTGGCATTTTCTAGTAGAGGCTGGCCGATATGAACCTCGCCTTCGTGCTGGATCAGAAATACTTTGTCTATGGTGACTTTGGATTCAGCTTCAACGTGAAGCAGTTCGATGTCGTAGAAGCGGCCTGGTTCTACCCGAAATTGTTTGCCGCCGGTTTCAATGATTGCGTAAGTCATGGGATGGTGGTTGAAATTGCCGTACAGGTAGCTGATGAGTCTTTGGTCATTGGTCGTTGTGGACTTTTGACTGCTGACTGCTCTCCAGCTTTTGGAATGTCTTAACCTGATCCGAGCCGGATTTAGACAGACAATCTACAATTATTGCGGATTGTTGTAGTTTTGTCAAGTTTGATCGCGCCGGAAAATTCTAGTGAGGGATAAAAATACAAGATGCTGTAACTTTTTTATCCCATTTCTCCAAAAGGTCGATCGAACGGGATTCAAGCCGTCACAGAACATTTGCGCGATCGTAACAATTCCAAAGCTTGCTGTTTCACCCTCCCCTCCATCACCTCTTTTTGCAAATTAATAAAAGCCTCAAAATCTTCTAAACCATACTTGGTCATCTGCAACTGCTGTCGCAACTGTTCTTCGGCCTCAACCGTTAAGTAACCTGTTGCCAAAGCTTTGCGGACAATTTTACTGATTAAAGTCATAGTAGCTTCACCCTGAATACACCTACGTTAAAACACTGGAGTTTTGTCACCCGACTAACTCAGCTTTTAGTTTGTTTCATAATTATCCTTAAAATAGGTTAAATCTACCTTAAGGTCTATGTAAATAAAGTTATTTTTGATACATCCCTGAAACTTGAGCGATTTTAAATGTACAGTGCAATTAAATTGATCTATTTAGTTTTTGTCAGCTCGCATTATTCTTCAAATACATTAAATCTACCTTAAGGCATAATTTAAACATAGCGATTTGTGACATTGAAAATTGTATGGATTTTGAATGTAGAGTGCGCTTAAATCCGTATATTTAGTTTCACTCTAACAACAGCCGCCATTCTCTGACAGCAAAAGGAGGAACCAGCACTTGTGTCTCATTTTGATTTTTCACGGGCAAACTCAACAGCAAAGGTCGATTACTTTCCAATTCTGTAATTATTGATTTGAAATCGTATTCTCCGACATTAATTGGCAAATCGGACTCGTTCCAAATATCATTAGCCTTGCCAATTTCGCGCTTGCCCGCCGCAACTTTCAGCGGAACCGGGTGCTGCAATTCTGTTCCAGGAAATCCTACTAATCTCAGATTTAAAGACTTTACTACTCCCGACTTGACTCGTTTGTATAAAACAACTTGCCATGCTTTGTGATCTTTATCACGCAGGCTTTGTACGGATCGGAACATTACTGTCTCGGCAGTTTCTGGATATTTGTGAATCGACGCGAAAGCGGGCGGGCTGCTAGCTAATATCAGATACAAGCACAAGCTAATAATAGTTAAAGTTCTAGGCAAACAATAATGTTTTTTCACCTTGCAATACCTCTGCTAATTTACATTTTTTTTACCCGAACATAGAAAAATTATAGGTTTTGTCTTGAGATTATTAAGGAATGAACAATAGAAGATAAAAAGCAGGCAGGCTTTGTTTGTATAAATATTATTCATGGATGACCAAGTTAAACGCTAAACCTGCTCTGACAATATCCATAATCCGCTTTATTTCCAATCATGTTCAGCTTGGGATAGCACGTAAGCTGAAACATCGATAATTTGTTGTTCCGACAAACGATCTTTGTAAGCGGGCATAATACCTTTGCCGTTGGTTACTAAGTTGGAAATGTTGGCGATGGAATCCATACCGTATTTTTTTAAGGCTTTTTGTTTCAAGTTTTTGCCGCGCCTGATAATGTTGCCGCCGTTGATGTGACAGCCTGCACAGTTGGTGCTGAAGACTTCGGCTGCGGTTGTGGGATTTGTAGCTGTATCTGCGAGGGCGATTTGGGAATTAGTGGCGATTTCTACAAATGCCAGTGTCAGTATCAATAGAAAGGCGGTGAGAATTTTTTTAAAGTTCTTGAGCGAAATCATTTATTTGCAATTTGAAAAATAGTGCTGGATTTAATGATATCACTAAATACGCATTTTCGGGTTAACTCAGCGATTTATTCTTCCCAATCGAATGTGCGGGAAACTGCTTTTTTCCAAAAGCGATATTTTTGTTCGCGAAGTGCGATCGGCATTTTCGGTTCCCAAGTACAATCCACCGCCCAATTGTCCCGCAATTCGGCTAGCTGACTCCAAAAACCCACCGCCAAACCGGCCGCATAAGCCGCACCGAGAGCAGTAGTTTCTGCTACCACAGGCCGCACCACAGGCACTCCCAAAACATCGCTTTGAAACTGCATCAGCGTGTGATTTCCCACCATTCCTCCGTCTACTTTTAAAGACAAAAGCTGCACAGCAGAATCCTGATTCATCGCGTCCAATATTTCCCGCGTTTGCCACGCTGTAGCTTCCAATGCTGCGCGGGCAATGTGTGCCTTAGTCACGTAGCGAGTTAAACCTGCAATTACTCCCCGCGCGCTGTCTTTCCAATAGGGCGCGTAGAGTCCAGAAAAGGCGGGGACAACGTAAACTCCGCCGCTATCTTCGACTGTATTTGCTAATGTTTCTACTTCTGCAGATGTGTTGATGATGCCCAAATTGTCTCGCAGCCACTGCACTAAAGCTCCGGCGATCGCAATACTGCCTTCCAAAGCATACACAGCGGGCGATTCCCCCATCTTGTAGGCGACTGTTGTTAGTAATCCGTTTTTTGAAGGGACGATCGTCTCACCGGTATTCAGCAGCATAAAACAGCCCGTACCGTAAGTATTTTTTGCCTCCCCCGGACTGAAACAAGTTTGCCCTACGAGGGCGGCTTGCTGATCGCCCAAAGCAGCAGCAATCGGAACACCTGCAAGTAATCCTTTTGCAATCCCAAAAACTTGACTCGAAGGGCGAATTTCTGGCAGCATCTGGCGGGGAATTGCCATTATTTCCAAAGTTTCGGCATCCCAATCAAGGGTTTGCAAATCCATCAGCATCGTGCGGCTGGCGTTGGTAACATCGGTAATGTGCGCGCCGCCAGTCAGGTGCCAAATCAGAAAAGTATCGACATTGCCAAAAATCGCATCCCCTTGATTTGCAGCTTCCCGCAATCCTGCAATATTGTCCAACATCCACTTAATTTTCGGCCCGCTGAAATAAGTAGCCAGCGGCAAACCGCATCGTTTTTGAAATCGATTTTTGCCCTCAACTTCAGCTAATTGCTCGCAAATAAAGCGAGTGCGGGTATCTTGCCAAACAATCGCATTTCCGTAAGGCTTGCCAGTTTTTCTGTCCCAAACAATTGCAGTTTCGCGCTGGTTAGTAATACCAAGTGCAGCAATATCTTTGGGGTCGATATTGCCGATTTCGAGGGCATTTTTAATCACGCTTTGGGTGCGCTGCCAAATTTCATCGGGATTGTGCTCAACCCATCCTGGTTGGGGATAGATTTGCTGGTGTTCTTGTTGGTTGCTGCAAATTATCTGTCCCAGGCGATCGAATATGATAAATCTGGTGCTGGTGGTTCCTTGGTCGATCGCTGCTACGTATTTTTTTGCCAATTGTCTAAAACCTTTTTAGTAATGAGCTATTTAACGTATATGATACTATGTAAAACACAACCTAATCTCAAAAACTTTAGCTTAGGGAACTCCACAAGTTGAAACTGGCAGATTTGCTGAGGCTCGATCGCACAATTAAGGTTATTGGCTTTGACGACGCTCCGTTTTCTCGTAGAAGCGGCAGTCTGGTGTCGATCGCGGGCATAGTCTGCGGGGGAACTCGATTTGAAGGAATGGTGTGGGGACAAGTCCTCCCAGACGGATTAGATGCCACGGATGCTATTTCTGGGCTACTCCTCGGAGGCAAATTTCTGCCGCAATTGCACCTGGTTTTGCTAGACGGAATTGCTTTCGGCGGCTTCAATATTATTGACCTTCCCGAGTTAGCATCGCGGCTGCAAATTCCTTGCGTTGCTGTCATGCGCCGTCAACCAGATTTAGCTGCTGTTGAAAAAGCCCTCCGCCATTTACCCGACTCGGAATACCGTTTAGAATTGTTGCGCCGCGCTGGTAAAATTCACGCTTTTGAACCTTTCTTTTTTCAAGTTTGCGGCGAACAACCAGAAGTAATAGCGAGGGTGCTCCAGCGTTTGACAAACACTGGTAAAGTTCCTGAAGCTTTGCGTTTGGCTCATTTGATTGGTGCGGCGGTAATTAATGGAGTTAGCGGCAGTTCTGCTTGAATTATTGTTAAGAACGGGCAAGATGCCCGTTCCACAAAGCGTGAACTTTCTTGTGGGCAGGACTTAAGCAACTATCACAAATGCTTCTATAGCCTCTCCAAAAGTTCCAACAAAGGGCAAAGGTTGTCAGCTTTTAAAATCAAAACTTCTCTCAGTTTATTGCCATATTTTTTACACAATAAACATTGGTATCTAGGGGCATTTCAGTTGTTCCATTAAATAATTTGATAACAGCCCATGTTTGATTTGATATATTGTTCGACCTGTCCGAGCGGCTAAACTTTTAAGCCTTACCCATACAAGTAAAGTGCAAGCAATATAATTTTTTTGAATCCGAGCTTTCCGACACGCGACTTGACTATATTCCTGTTAATTGCTTGATTTATCGGTTACATTCTACAAACTTCCAACGAATGGCACACACTTTTTGTACGTCATTGTTTCTGACTTAGTTAAGTCCTTAGTCGCGACATATTCCGTCTTGTTGGTGGAAACAATTACTCGGAATGATTTCACTTTCTTGAATTTCAATACTCCGGACAGTTTTTGGAACGAGACTACAAGCTTACGCGGGGCAAGGATTATAAATAAAGTCGAATTAAATGCCGCGTCAGGGGGGGAGCTGACATTAATTTAATTATCCACAATGGTTCAAATTCAAGCGAGAATAAGCCATTGGGCTATATAAAAACTGTCCGGAGTATTGACTTAAGATAACTATCAAATATCCGTCAACTATCAAATATTACACTAGCATAAGACTCTCGCCTGAAAGCTACATTAAAAGTATCAAGACGTTTTAGTAACCGAAAAGTAGCTGGCTTGTTAGAGTATACTACCCCAAAGCTAGCAAAAAATCGGCTTAAATACTGGTGTCATATCAAATCTGTTAGCCTCGGAATCATTCAGCTCTCTATTCTCGATATCTGCGTGAATCAGTGTCAATTCCTTGTTAGCTGCGGCCCGATAAATTCTCTTTTTTTTACTGCCGATATACGCAGATAAACACAGATTAACGCAGGTGAATTATCTCAATTCCGGCTGTGCCGTGATTGTTGAAGGTTGACTGGATTTTACGCCAGACGATGCTACCGGATTTGAGTTCAAAATGAAACTAGAAGGGGCTTAAAAAGGATTGAATGAAAAAGAATTACAGCTTGTTGACTTAAAGCAATAGGTAAAGTTAAATGAAATTTTCATAAAATTGAAAAAAGTCAAAAGTAAGAAAGCTTTCAGTAAAAACAAGTTTTTTTACTTTTGGCTTTTGACTTTTGACTTTTAGCACATCGAGTATTCAACTCAAAACTCAAAACTCAAAACTCAAAACTCTTAAGGCGCTGCTGCCGCCCTGCGGTTGGCAACAATCAGATTAGCCTGATACTCTGCCGCTTTTTGCTGAGCCTTTTGATAGTTCGGGCTGGTTGACGGTACGGCTCTCATGAGCTTAACCGCTTGCTGCCACTCGCTTGCTACTGCGATCCACTCATCTTGAGACTGAGCCTTCTGGGCCGAAATTGCTGCCTTCTGAGCTGTGTTAACGGCTTCTCTCCAAGAGTCAGGCTTAGGCGCAGCGGCTTTTGGTGCAGGAGAGGCTGGAGCTGGGCTTGCTGGCGCAGCAGCAGTGGGAGCGGCTTTAGACGCGGGAGATGCGGGTTTCGGGGAAGGGGAAGCAGCTTCGGGGGCGATGGGTTCTGGGTTCGAGTCGCCGAAGGGGAATGTTTTAGTAAAGAAAAGCCCTGCGATCGCCGCCAGAGGTACTAAGATACCCACAGGTATTACCCATTTGGGAAATTGTTTTTTCGGAGGCGGGGCTTGATCTTCGTCTTCGTCTTCGTCTTCCTCGTCGTCATCTCGATCGAATTCTCCTTCTTGATAATAGTCTTCCTCTTCTGGCTCGACATCATCTAAACCTACAGAGTCGTCAGGCATTCCACTATCCAAGGGGTAAGGCATTGAATCTGCAGGCATTAGATCAATTTCATCTTCCCACGTAGGCGATCCCTCACCTGTTCGACGCCCGTAAACCTTTACAGTGTGAATTGATTCAAGTCCCAGCTTCGTCATGCCGGTGCGAATGAAATCGACCAATACCATTTGATCCGGTACTTTGTCTGCCTCCAGAATTATGTGGAGGCAGCCGTTGTCGCGCGTCACATCGGCGTTGATGCCTTTGGGTTTGAGTGTACGGTTGATGCTAGATGCGATCGCTTTTGGATCGCCTTGCTTGAGCAGTTCCCGCGGGTTCTGTTGTGTCATGGGTAGCGCTCTTTTTTTGGGGGGGGTGGAGAGCCGGCAAATAATATTAACCGATCGGCATTCGGCGGACAATATTTATTTACCACATTAACTTCTACTTTGGCATTCTGAGAATATTTCTAGTATCTATTGACCTTTTGGCCGGCGATCCGGCATCAAGCACATAGCCGCTATCGAAATTTGTTGTAAAAATTTACAGTAAGGGGCCGCTCCTGTGGCCTGTCGCGCATCAGCGAAACAAGCTAGAAAGTTCTATAACTTTGGTTTGCAGGGTTGAGATTTCTTCTCGCCCCCGCTTTAAAGAAGCTTCTAAGTCTAGCAGCAAAGGCAAACTTTTTTGCAGTTTTTCTAAGCTGGCATTCTTGACTTCTTGACGAAAATAGTATACTCGTTTCGGATTGCCCAGATCTAGAGCTTGAGCAATTTTATCATCGCGATCGCCCGCTTGGATCATTGCCTTTACCCATAGCCAAATCCGAAACTTACCAGTCAAGCCAGCCACAATTCTCAAACCAGGCTCGCTGCGGCCAGTTAAGCCGGCCAATAAATCCAAAGCGGCGGAGGTATTGCCCTCGCGAATCGCATCGGCTAGCTGGAAGGTATTCTGGGCGTGACAGTGCACCAGTGCGGCAACTTCTTCCGGGTTCAGAGGTTGGCTGCGGTTGCCGGCAAACAGTCGCAATTTTTCGAGTTCGCTGTATAGCCCGCGGGTATCGCTGCCGATGGATTCGGCCAAAAGTTCGATCGCCGTGGCGGTCAATTTTACGTTCATTTCGCCTGCGACTTGACGCACCCGCTGGGCTAATTCTTTGTCATTCCAAGGCGGAATCGGTGAAAATTCTCGAAATTCGGCGGACTCTTTCAGTAACTTGGTAGATTTGAGCCGGCTGTCGGGTTTTTTGACGGATGTCAGCAGCAACACGGTGGTGTCGGGAATCACCGGCAGCGTCCGTTCAAATTGTGCTAACAGTTCAGGAGAGCACTGCTGCGTTACAGTCGTATTTGCCAGCCAGACAAAACGGCTGCCGGTACCGAAGGGCGGCGTTAAGGCTCGATCGAGCCCTTCGACCACAGCGTCGGCTCGATCGGCAATAATTTTGTCATAGTTAAAACTCGCCCAGTTGGGGTCGAGGACTGTTTGACGCAAACTTGTTACAGCTTGCGCCATCGCAAAGTCGTCTTCCCCCCAAAACAGGTAAATTTGCATGAAAAACGCTCACTAGCCAAAAAAATCACATTTGCACGCGAGGCTTGTCCAACATATCCTGAATTGGGCTGTTGGAAGCCCGCGCCATAATATAAAATTTGGTGTGGGAGTTTGTCACCGCGAGGAAATCAAGATTGGATGATACTTATCAAGCTTACGTAAATCGGGTGGCGCGAATGACGCTGCTGGACTCTTACAAGTCCCAGGTGGAACACATTCAGGAATCTCCAAAATTTAAGCCCGACGAAGCAGGCAGGAGATATCCTGTACCTTTTCCAGGTTATTCGGTGATTACGCCTCCTGCCGGGGAAGATGCAGAAAATGCTGCATTTTATAGTAATTTGCACTCGAGCCAACAACGGCTATTGCAGGAAATAGGGGAGGGTGCGCTCGTGGCACTGCCTCCTGATAGCTTCCATTTAACCGTAGCCGATTTGATTTGGAGCAGCGCTTTTCGAGATGCCTCTGATAAAAATCCCGAATTTGAGGAGCAACTGCGCTCGCGCATGGCAGATCGTTTTGCCGCCTGCAAACCCTTGGCGGGCGGCCCTCCCATTCGCTGGATAGTGCTGGGGTTGATGGTGATGACTAGAGCTGTGGGTGTTTGTTTGGCACCGACGGACGAAAACTCTTACAAGCAAATTCTAGAGTTTCGCCGATCGATCTATCAAAATCCCGATTTAATGGCTTTGGGAATTGAACAGCAATATCATTTTACGGCACACATTACTCTGGCTTATTTTGGGGACACCGGGCCGAACCTTGACCGCGATCGCTTGTGCGCTTTGCTGTCCGAGTTAAACGAGCAATGGCTGGACACGCCACAAGAACTGTCCGTAAACCGAGTGGAACTACGGAAGTTTGAGGACATGGCTACCTACCTCCGGCAACCAGACTGGCCTGTTTTTGAGTTTTAACGAACGAAGAAGGAAGAGGGAAGAAGGAAGAGGGAAGAAGGAAGGAGGAAGAAGGAAGATTTTTTTCCATCTTCCACTCTCCCCATCTCCCCATCTCCCACTCTCTCGCCCCCTCTTCCTCTCTCCCCTTTGACAAGAGTCAGGATATTGCCTATTAAATGCTTTAATTATTTTTGTTTGACAGTAAAGTCAAGGAAAAAATTTATGAAAAACCAGGAAAAATCAGTAATTCTGGTTTTTTACTTTTTGCTTAAAAAGTGACAGTACACGTTGTTGGTATAGGTTTAGATGGATCTGCTGGGCTGAGCGAATCGGCGCGGCAGGTTGTAGAAATGGCCGCTCTGCTAATAGGGAGCGAGCGCCATTTGAGCTATTTTCCCCAGCACGACGGAGAGCGCTGGGCGTTGGAAGATTTGACCGAAGCAATTCTGGAAATTCGGCGCTGGTGGGCGACTGAACCCGAATTAGAACCCTCAGCAGGGACGGTGGAACCCCGCGATCAACCGATCGTAATTTTAGTGGCCGGCGACCCGCTGTTCTACGGCTGGGGAAAGTTGTTAATTGCCCAATTGCCGGCAGACAAATTGACTTTTCACCCCCATGTCAGTTCTGTGCAGTTGGCTTTTAATCGCTTGAGAATCCCTTGGCAAGATGCTCATTGTGTAGGCTCTCAAGGACGCTATTTTCAGGAGCTGACGGCGAAGCTGAAGCTCGGTGTGGAGAAGATTGCGGTGCTGGCGGACGAAGCTCACACTCCGGCTGTACTGGCAAGTTTGGTGAAAGCTCTAGATTTGCCTACACGCTACGAGTTTTGGGTTTGCGAAAATTTGGGGGCGGCCCAGGAACGGGTAAGCCGCAAGTCTCTGGAAGCTTTGCTGAGAGAGTCTTTTGCACCGCTGAGCGTGGTTGTGATGCTGCGGGAGTCCCCGGCGGGGACGGAACCTTTGGATTTGGAAAAGTTGCCTTTGTTGGGAATACCGGATGCAGCTTTTATCGGTTGTGGCGACAAGCCTGGTTTGACGGTTGAACGGGAAGTGCGGGTGTTGGTGCTGGCACAATTGGCTTTGCAACCGGGACAAGTTGTCTGGGATGTGGGTGCTGGTAATGGTTCTGTGTCGATCGAAATTGCTCGTTTATTCCCGCAGTCTGAGGTGTATGCGATCGAACAAACGGTTTCTGGTACTTCTGCGATCGAGTTCAACTACGGCCGTTTTGGGCTGCAAAATGTGTTCTCGATTTACGGAACCGCCCCGGAAATCTTGCACCGCTTGCGTCCTCCGCACCGGATTTTTATTGGCGGTAGTGGCGGAGGGTTGACTAAAATTTTGGGCGTTTGCGCCCTTCGCCTGCTTCCTGGAGGCTTGATCGTCCTGGCAATGGAAGCTTTTGAGGATATTGCTACTGTTTTGAGCTGGATTGGCGATCGGGTGCGCCGGGAACCGCACTGGAGTTACCGAATCATGCAAGTGCAGTTATCGCGTTCTGTGGCTGGGGGAAATTCAACTCGTTTTGACGCGCTGAATCCGGTTTCGATTGTGACGATCGATCGACACTTGAATTAATCTTTGAATTTTAACCGCAGATTAACGCAGATTAGCGCAGATTAACGCTAGTAGGATTTACGCCTCAAGTCTATTTGTAGTATGCTCCTAGCGCACCTTACCGCTACGAATTGGTTATACCAAATCCGCAATTTAAGCGTGCATATAACCTACTGTCTGAAGGCAATTCTTAACTCTAACGTAAAAATGATAAAACTTAAAAATCATTTAGAGAAGAGTTATCGGGAAATCTCTACTCATTAAGTAGTAACCTCCCACTGATGTTTTTACGCAAAGCCAAACCAAGATATAGACACAGTTTATTCACCCTCAAACAGTGCCATGTCTAATTTAAATATTTATGTTACCGACCCAGAAATGGCTCGTCAGTATGGCGATCGAATTTTAGTCGGAAATGCCTTCGCTTTCATTGATTCCAAACCATCCAAAAATCCTCAAAATTGTCAAATTGCACTCGAAAACTTCTACGGCCCACCGCAACGGCGCACTATTTCCTTAGTCCCAAACGGTCAGATTTTTCCAGGTTTTAAGATTAAGCCACAAATACAACAACATTTAAAAAAATCCCCTGTATTGCTACCCGATAAGGAAATTTATCAAGCAATTCATGACTCAGTGCGTTTACTCATCATAGCGCCCGACTGGTTAATCAAAAACAGTCAAAAAGCAACATCACAGCAAGTTGTGGAATTAGTCATCGAAAAAAATTGGAGTGTTTACCGCACTCAAAAAATCGAGTTAGCAGCAGAGGGACTAACCTTAGTAGAACTGACTCAGCTTCCTGTAGGCAATTATCGAGTTTACTTGGAAAACGAGGCAGACTGGGGAGGTCAAAAGAATAAATTTGAATGGCCTTTCAGTGTGGCTGAATACGTTCTCTCACCCTTGCAAGCTACCCTAATGAGTCATGAATTGCAGGAATCTAATTTAAATTGTCGCCTGCAAGTCGAGCGTTTTAATCAACCGTTTAATCAAGCCGTACAAGTTGAATTGTGGATTGGAGAACACAAACTCGGTCAACAGCAACTAGAACCCGTCACAGTTGGCATTTATGACGCTAATTTCAATTCCCCATTTTTAACTACTAAAAGATTAGAATTGCGGATCGGTTACCTCGATGGAGTGGCGACAGTTGTGATTCCAGGTTCCCAACAATTAGAGCAATCTGAAACTTTACTTTCAAATTTAGGGCGAGAAGTGCGAGTAAGCATGATGCCGCAACCGCAAACTAGGTTAGTGCGGGGACTGTACGTGAGTGAAAATAGCACCGTCAAAAATACCCCCGCCATGATTGTTTACCCCCCATTCGCTAACGGTCAAATGCAGTTGCGGTGGATGGTAGGAGCACAAGCAGCGCGGTTATTAATATTAGATTTGCACGGAAATGTTTGCTGTGAAAAAGACTTAGGCGATGTTTTTTGCGGACAGGAAATAGATATTGAAGTCCCCGCACCTGTTGGTTTGGTAGCTATTGCCGCTTGGATAGAAGATAAAGCTTGGGAAGGCTGGTCAACATTAATTTTTCCTTCAAAAGCACAGCTAGCTGTTACCGCGCCTGCAACTGCTAGTCCGGGCGAAATCGTGGAACTGAGTCTTACCGCCGACAAAGCCGCAGCCGTTTACCTGCGAGTGCGGGATAGCCGCTTAACTGGTGCGAGTCCTGAAGAACGTCTCGCCGCCTCACTCAAGGAAGAGTTACAAGAAGTAAGTAATTGGGCAACTTCAGGCTATATTACGCAAAAGCTAACACAACACCCTGAATGGCGTCGTTTCAGAGGCAGCAAAGTAGTCGGCATTGACTTGGGTGCAACTCACTCAAAGGTAGCTATTAAGCAGTACGGTCAAGTTACTGCGATCGCTAGCATTCCTTCTGTGGTTGCTTATACTAAAAATGGAAGTTGCCTTGTGGGTGAGGAAGCTAAACGTCAAGCTGCACTCAACCCGGGAAATACCTTTCATTCGCTCAAAAATTTCATCGGACGCAAATATGATGATGAAGTCGTCAGCGAAGCCAGTCGATTACCTTACCAAATGGCCAATTTCAACGGCGATATCAAGCTTAATTGTCCGAATTTAGGCAAACAATTGACACCGCAGGAAATAGTAGCGGAAATAATCCGAAAACTGATTGAAGATGCTAGCAAATACTTGGGAGAAAAAGTAACTCAAGCTGTAATTACAGTTCCCGCTTATTTCAATGATGCTCAACGTCAAGCTACTCAAGATGCTGGCAAACTTGCTGGAATTGAAGTATTGAGAATCATTAACGAACCTACAGCGGCCTCTTTAGCTTACGGGTTGGACAGAAAGTCTAACGAAACTATCTTGGTGTTTGACCTCGGCGGTAGCGGGTTGGATGTGTCGATTCTAGAAGTTGGCGATTGGGTGTTTGAAGTGTTAGCCACCGCCGAGGAGGCTGATGTAGGAGGCGATGAACTCGACAAGAAAATTGTCGATTTCATCGCAAACGAATTCCAAACAGCCGAAGGAATTGACCTCCGCAAAGACAAACAAGCACTGCAACGTCTGACAGAAGCAGCAGAAAAAGCCAAAATAGAACTGTCGAGCGTTACCCAAGCTGAAATCAACTTGGGGTGTATTACCGTGACTCCAGACGGCCCAAAACACTTGGACACGACTTTGACGCGGGCCAAGTTTGAAGAACTCTGCTCGGATTCGATCGATCGCTACCGCATCCTCGTAGAAAACGCCATCCGCGAGGCCAAACTCGACAAATCTGCAATTAATGAAGTTGTTTTAGTTGGCTGTTCTACCCAAATTCCGGCAGTTCAAGCGTTAGTCAGGCAAATGCTGAATAAAGAACCTCAGCAGAGCATCAACCCGAATGAAGCGGTGGCTTTCGGTGCTGCGATTCAGGCGAGTTTTCTTTCTGGAGAAGTGCGTGACCTATTATTGCTAGATTTGCCCGATCGCACTAATGGAAACTTATTGCCGCGCACTGACTTTGCTGATGTAGCTTACTGCGGTATTGTTCGCACCGATGAATTGGGTAAGGCTGAGGTTAGTTTCAAATTACCAGATGCTATTACTTCCTATAATATTGAGGCATTTGCTATGTCTCAGTCTGGTACAGAATGGTGCAGTGTCAAAAAGCGTTTGGAGGTTTCCCTACCTGTTTGGGCGGAATTTAAGCTACCTAAATTCATTTATCCGGGCGATAAAAGTCTAGCAACTTTATATGTAAAGTGTGCTAGCGGGAAATTCGGGTTGCGGTTATTTTGTAACGGTGTGCCGGTTGAATTCAGTTTATTTGATGCGGAACAAATCGCACCCAACATTTACCAAAGCAAGCAAGCTAAGGTAATTTTTGAAGCACAGCCTGGTGAGTGGCGGGCCGAAGTGCAGGATTTAGTTACTCAGGATTATGATGTTTGCGTGCGTACTGTTGGTGAACTCGGTAAGTTTGAAGAAGTAGCACAGCGCTTTCAATTATTGCGGGCTGGTGAAACTTTTGATTTGCGATCGCACCAAGTATGGGAATTGCGAGTTTTATCTTGTTTGGAAAAGCCTTTTAACTTGCTGTGCGATGCAACTACCAATTACGAACATCACTGCTGCGAACAAACGGCTGCTAAGCTTCTGGCTGCGGTTGCTTCCCTAACAGCAGGAGGCGATGCGGCGAAGCTACGCAATGTAATTATAGCTGGGGTGGCGCGAGAACAAAAGATGTATTTGCCGGGAAAAGGATTAGCTTTATACCCTCCGCAAGAATGGGAAGGGAGTAATGCTCAAGCAAATGATTATTGGGGTAGAATAGCTGCCCAACATCTATGCGATTTAGCTACGATCGGCGAGTCTTTATTTGGTTTAGCAGCGGTTAAGAGCGATCTGGAACTTGAGTCTGCGTTGCGAAGTGCGATCGCCATTGGTGAAGGTGCAGCCGCAGCCTATCATTTGCCAACGATCCCAACTCAAATTGCCAGCGGGCGCGATGCTTACCGCTCTTTCATGCGGCTTGCTTCTACCAGAAATGAAGCTTTGTTATATGCTCGCAGTTACCTAAAAACTCCAGAAACAACGCATCAGAATAATGTCATCAACCGCAGCGAACAAGCTTACTGTGCGACGGTTTTGTTAATGGCGGGGGAGAATTCCGATTTGCGATCGGCTTTAAATACTGTCAACCAACTTGCACGCTGTCTAAATGGCGATGGTCGTTTATATTCTACTGTGGATTCGGTAGGGATGATTGCTTTAATGACTGCTTTGCAAGCCGCGGGAATCAATTTGAATGGTACTGTCTATGCCCTGCAGGAAGGTGAAATGCGTGCCCTGGAATCAGAGCAGGTTTTCAGCACTGAAAAAATGGAGGAGATCGCTCTCAAAGAAGGTACAGCTTTAGTTGATATGAAGGGTATTGCGATCGAAGATTGGAGTACCTTTGCCGCAGATATACCAGTCAAAATTCAATTGAGCAAAACGAATAGTTTTCTACAACCAGGTGATACTGTTGAACTAATTGCCGAAGTGGAATCTTACCAACCGGGTTTGTTACTCCAAGTATGTTTGCCGCCTGTACTTTCTCGTTTGGAAGGAGGAGGCGAAGTCAAACGATTTTCAGTAGACTTTTGCGGTCAAAAAACTATCAAAATTCCGCTGCGAGTCACTGGTTACACTTCACCTGCTGGCGAACATTGGCGCGCGGTGGTAAGGAATATGTTTAATGATGAAGAAACTGGTAATTCTGGATTGTTGCGCGTTCAAGTTGGTGGTTGATAACCAATGACTATTGACAGTAAGGCTGCTGTTGCTAGCAGTAGCAGAATTCCGGCGGCACCGGCTAGGGGTTTTGCTGCTATTCCTGTAATCCATTCCGGTGCGCGGCCTGTGGGTTTAATTGCGCCTTCTGTATCTACGGTAGTTATACCCCAAATCCAAGCTGCGTGGATGCCGATCGCCAATCCTAAACTACCATTGTCGGCGATGCGGGCTAATGTTAAAACCATCCCCATCAGCCACAATCCGGGGAGTTGCGGTAGGGTTTCTTTGGCGGCCCAAATTAGGTGGGCGATCGCGAAAATGAAACTGGCGATCGCTGCTGCGATTAGCACTGAGTAATCTTGCTGGAGGATTGTTTGCAAGCAGCCGCGAAAGATTAACTCTTCTGTGGCGCTAATCCACAGTGCTAATAACAGAGTCAGCAGACTAGAAGGGCTAAGGATTAAGGCCCAAGGATTAATTTTTTTTTCGCCTGTTTCGGTGGAATTTTCGCTTTTTTGTAGCTCGATCCAGCCTGCGGCTAATTGCAGCCCGAATAAAATTACTAAGCTGACTATTCCTAATCCTAATCCCCGCAGTAAAGACATCAAAACTGCGGGTTGCCAATCCCAACCCCAGTTGGCAAAAGATGTGTTTTCGATCCAACTTGTCGCCCATACAATGAAGGGAACAATCAGGTAGAGGGAAGCGAGTAAAGGTAGTTTTTTGTTTCCCAGGGGTTGGGGTGGATGCCATTTGAGGGCGATCGCCAGTACAGTCGCTGCGGGAAGCCACAAAACAATCCAAGTTGAGAAAAATAAGATTATTTTGACAATTGCTGGTATTGACGGCGACATCAATCGCAGGTTGTTTAGGTGATTCCACATTTAAAAGGTTGCAACCATAACACTGTTGACTGTTGACTGTTGACTGTTGACTGTTGACTGTTGACTGATGACTGATGTCTAATAGACATAGAAGTGAAAAGCCAGTCTTGAACAGGCAGGATGCCTGTTCCACAAGAATTATTGGAGATGTCTAATGACTAAGGACTAATAACTAATAACTAATGACTAATGACTAATGACTAATGACTAATGACTAATGACTAATGACTAATGACTAATGACTAATGATTACCGATCGAGCTTGCGCTGAATTCGCCTCAAAGATTGGTACATTTCGGGCAAGCGGTTGTAGACGGCTGCGGCTTTGAGAAATAGTTTGTGGGGAATTGCTGGAACGCCCGTCACGATCGCACCTGCGGGCACGTCGCTGTGAATTCCGGCTTTAGCAGTGGCGATCGCCCCATCTCCGATTTTGGCTTGATTAGCAATTCCCACTTGACCTGCCAAAATTACATTGTTGCCAATTTTTACCCCGCCGGCCATGCCAACGTGAGCGGCAAACGCACAATTTTTTCCTACTTGACAGCCGTGACCTACGTGTACTAAATTGTCGATTTTTGTATTCTGGCCGATGCGGGTTTCTCCGACAGCGGGCCTGTCGATCGTGCTGTTGCAGCCAACCTCAACGCCCTCTTCTAATACAGTGCAGCCAGACTGCTCCATTTTCACCCATCCTGTGGCTGTCGGCACGAACCCAAAACCTTCGGAACCGATCGCCGCACCGCTGTGAATCACGCAATTTGCCCCGATGCGAGTACGTTCGTGAATGACGCAGTTAGCGTGTAAAACTGTGCCGGGGCCTATTTCCGCATCTGGGTAAATTACGACATTTGGGTGAATGCAAACGTTGCTGCCAATTTTGACTTTTGCTTGAATAACGGCGTGGGGGCCGATATAGACATTTTCACCAATTTCTGCTGAGGGGTGAACGACGGCTGAGGGATGAATTTCGGATGCTGGGCGAAACGGTTGATAGAAAATGGCGATCGTTTGAGCAAATAACAATCGCGGATCTGCTGCGGCAATCCAAGCGATGTTGCGATCGTCGCATTGAGCTTGGAGGCTTTCATCTAAGGGCAAAATTAACGCCGAAGCATTTGTCGAGGTGACATGAGATGCAAATTTAGCTCCTTCTATGTAACTTATTTTGCCCGATTCGGCTTCATCGACTGGGGCGGGGCCTGTAATTTCTCGATCGGTAGCAACCGACGCTGTGAGGGTGCGACTGGTGGCTAAGTTAAGTTTTTCTACTATTTCGCTAAACTTCATCTATAAAAATTTGTTGTTAACACAGATTGACCATAGTTAAAATTACCAGCTTTGGAGCACGATCTGAGCAGTTGCCATTTAAAAAACAAAAACCCCGATTTCTTGAAGAAGTCGGGGTTGTAGCGCTCGATTATTTTTGGCAATTATTGTACAGAAACTGCATCTACGTCAACTGTGCTGCCTTTGGCTTCAGAAGGGCTGCCGGTGGCTTCGGATGCTGAAGCTGTCTCTGTTTGGCGGGATTTAAAATAGTCGATCGCCATTTGCGAAACTTCGGAAATCAGTAGCACAGCAATTGCCACATCGTCAATTTGTCCGACGACGGGGAGAAAGTCTGGGGCAATGTCGATCGGGCTTACCAGATATGCCAGCGTTCCCAGAATAATCCACCAGCGGTATTTGGGGTTGCGGAGGGTGTCGCGGTACCAGTTGTAAACAGATTGTATAGAAAAGTTCATGGGGTTGTCCTCTACTTATATTTTTAATCTTGACAAATTCTCGCTCGAAACGCTTGTGGAGATATCCCCCCTAGGGTTGGGAAGAGAATTCTACCTGGGAGTATTGGGAATTGGGGAGGGAGAAGTTGTCAAGCTGTGTCGGAAGGGCGGGGAGTCTTGACAACGCCCCTACAGAAACCTGACAGATGAAAGCCGATGGAATTTATCTGCGTTTATCTGCGTTTATCTGGGTTTATCTGCGGTTTAAAAAAACATTCATATTGTTGACGGTAGATTCGGAATCTATTACTTGTATATCGTGATTAAAGCAAGTTACTTAGATTGGGATTTTTCAACCGCAGATGTCAGCAGATAAACACCGATGAACGCCGATGGGACTTATCTGTGTTTATCTGCTGTTTAAAAAAATCTTCATATCTCTCACTCACGAATTTTGAAAGATCCATTTTTGGTCGCCGATCGCAATTTCGCAGCCATTTGGCAGCCAAAAAGGCTCGTTAGCAGCCAGCCTCTGCCCCCCCACAAAAGTGCCGTTGGAACTGCCGCTATCGACAAGCTGATATCGCTGTTTGCCAATTTCGTCAGTGGCCCGGCGGATTTGAGCGTGGTAGCGCGAACTTTGCGGATCTTGTAATACTAAAGTGTTGGTTGGTTCGCGTCCAATTGTAAAAGGATTGGCCGTTAAAGCGATCGCCTCTCCAGAAAGTTTGTAGATTAAATATGCGGTTGTTTGGCGATCGCTGCTTGCGAGTACGGTTGGTGCAAGTTGGGGAGGATTTCTCCCAGCAGGAAGGCTGTTTTGAGCAAGTTGTTGTGTTAGTTGTTGTAAATCTCGATCGAACCCCGCTGCTGTGTCAGAAGCTGGAAGACTCGCAGGAGAATTACCTGAAATTAAGTTTAACTGCTGTACGGGAGATTGAGGAACAATCGGACGGCCTGCTTCGGCAATTCTCATTTGCAGGGCGGCGGCATTTTCTGCTTCCTGTCGGGCACTCATTCCCTCAACTTGGCGAATAACTCCATTGGTTTCGGGAAAGCTGACATCGCCAATTCGCACGTCTTCTAAGTTAAAACCTAGGGTATAAAAATCTTGGACGCGATCGAGCAAATTTTGCCGCAGCAACAGCCGTCCTTGACTGATAAGCTGTTGTAGGGGTATTTGCCCGATCGCTAATCCCATACAATCCTTAACTGCACTTGCTAAAACAGCTATAGGATCGGACAGTTCCAAAGCTACCCGTTTCGGATCTATAACTTGATAAATAACAGTCAGAGTGGCATCAATTAAAAATCGATCCTTAGACAAAAAATCTCCGTGCGACTGTACATCCAAATTGCGGAGTTTGGTGTCTACGACGACAATTTGACACTGTTCCAGCAGGGGAAGGGCAAAGCTGAAATGCCGCCCGGATTTCAGGGTACGCACGGCGCGGCCGTTTTTGACCAACAAACCCGTGTAACCCGCCCCTATAAAGTCCATACTAAACCCGGCCCAGCGTTCTGGAGTTATCGTTTGAATCAGGGGAGAAGCGTTGTTCATGGGAGGGAGTTGAAGGAGGGGAGATTCTATTTTTAGGGTAACAAATTGCTGGGGGCGAGCGATCGGGCGGTGTGCCGGTTCCGCAACCTCTATTCTATACTTCTGGACTCCCCCCGATTCAGGCCGGACTGGATCTAGCTTGCATCTAGTTGATGGTGGGGGCGATCGAAATACTGTCCGTAGGGTGCGTCTGATCCTTCAAACCTGTTGAAATCGAAAGAATTAATGTCTGACGTACCCTACAATTTCCTGTAACTGTGACTATTTGTGCTAATATTAAAGAGCTTAAAAATTACCAATTAATAGCCTTTAACTATAATGTCTAAGGAATCCGTCATCACAGAACATATTGAAATCACGCCTGGGGTGCTTGGCGGTAAGCCGTGCATTGCCGGTCATCGAATTGCTGTAGCACACATCGCCGAAATGTATCTCAAAATGGGGATTTCTATAGAAGAAATTGCCGGCAAGTATGACTTACCACTTGCCTCTGTTCATGCTGCAATGACCTATTATTACGATCGTCGAGAAGAAATCGATCGTCACACTGCTGAAAGTCGAGCTATTGTGGAAGAATTAAAGCGTAATAGTCCACCATCTCCGTTACAAGAAAAATTGAGGGCAATTAGAGGTGAGTGAGCAAATTCGTTTTCATTTAGACGAACATATTGACTCTAATATTGCGCGCGGTTTACGTCGTTACGGGATAGATGTGACGACAACAGTTGATGCAGGGTTGCGTACTAAAAGCGATGAGTCACACCTAGCGTTTATTCGCGAAGAGCAGCGCGTGATATTAACTCACGATGATGATTTTCTAATTATGGCAAGTGATACCAGCGATTATCCGGGAATTGTCTATTGTCCTCCTAATTCTCGTTCTATTGGCGAGATTATCCGTAGTTTGATTTTAATTTATGAAGTCTATACACCTGAAGAAATGATCGGGAGGATTGAATATATTTGACATTATTGTAACGCGATCGCAATGCACGGAAAATAAGGGCGATCGTACTTTAAGATTGAGGAGGGGAGAGGGGCGATCGCATCTCGATTTGCTCACTGCTTGTTAACCCCAGCCTAGCTCGTACTTCTACTGCTGAAAAGGTTTTTGTTTGTTGTCCGCGCTCGTTGAGAAATGCCATCAACTCTTAATTCTAGCGAGTTAGTTCAATTTATTCATCAAAGTTATTAACTTCAGTGCGCTTCGCTTTAGTTTTCATTAACTTCTCGGCCTTCCAAATTTTCAACTATTTTAGCAATCAGTGGACGATAAATGGTGTTATCTAAGTGTCCCTTGTACCACTCCTTATAATCTCCACTATTATATAAATGTTCTTCAATCAGTCGAGCCTCTTCCAGTAGTATCCACAAGTTATGAGTAGCTCGATTACAAAAACCTTCCATACCATTTATTTTAAGTCCATCTAATTTATACTGACGACAAGCTGGACAGAGACATTCCTCTAGTTTTTTTTCTTCTTCTTGACTGACTTGACGACCCCTCCAGTTACCTAAAGGAGCCACTATTCGCTCTCCGGTTCCAGGCAATTGTATCATCCCCCGCGCCGCCCGACTGCGCCAACCGCTTGAGTCTACTGAGTTAATCCTCAATAAAGCGGCTAAATGTATAGTTGCTGTGCCACCAATGCCAAAAACATGAAGTTTTGTATTCTTAAATTCTTCGCGTATATGTTGAATGCTAGATAGAATTTTCTGATAAGGTAGTGCTTTAGGAGCGCGTAGTAAATTTGGTACAATCCCACCCAAAGCAATATATGGTTTTGCTAAGAATTCCTTATGTGCCTTGATTTCATTTACATACTCTTCAAGCAATTCGCTAATGTGAATAACAGGAATGTATGATGGATAGTCTTTATAAGCTAGATTCATTTCCATTGTGCGCTTGAAACATTGTTTCTGCTCCTTAAATGTCATTTTGGGAGTAGGAATAAAGTCTTGAGGAATTGGATACCAGTCTGGTTTAGCTTTTTCTACAAACTCTTCATACTCTTTTCTTGGCGTTTCACCATCACGTTTTATAAAGTAAAAAGCACCGTTATCAAGATAAATTTTAACCTGAGTAGGAATACCCAGAGATTCGTGCAGTCCCTTTTCCATTGCCTCACGCCTGCGTTTAGGCATTTTGTGAAAATCGGCGTAGGAAATCATTACCGCGTGTAGTTGGGGAAGGTAATATTCTGAGGTTCTATCCCATACACGCGGTTTTATTCCCTTTAAACTGATACCAGCAACGATTTCCAAATAGTTTATCCCTTTGTCTGTTTGGAATATTTTGCTTTATGAGAGTTTTCCGAGTTGGCTTCCTCCAAAGCATCGAAAGCATCTTTTTCTTCTCGTTCGCCTTTGGAAGCAGGTTCTTTTATTTTTACCAGGACAGGAAAGCTCGTAAGTTGTCCAGATAGAATTGCTTCACCATTTTCTAAATCTGGAAGCATCTTTACTTCTTCCTCACCTAAACTTTCGATCACCTTACGAACAAAGCTTTGGTCAGCAGGGTTAACCATACGCATGATGATGTATGAGTTACACATGGCGAGAGTGGTTTCATCCAGTCGGGAAGGGCGCTGACTAATTAAAATCAAACCAACGCCAAATTTACGGCCTTCTTGAGCGATTTGCTTAGTAACATTGATTGAATGTTGTTCAGCGATGCTGTTCGCACGGGATGGAACAAAGTTATGTGCTTCTTCAAGAAGTAACAAAACTGGCATTTTTAATTTTTCTTGAACACGAGCCTCAAAGATACTATTAGCAACTAGGCTATATATTGTGGCTTGGAAATCGCCACTATATCCAGCCAATGCAATAATACTAACTTCTCCATACCGAACAAGTTCAGTCCGGTCAGATGGAAGAGGTTCAGTAGTCTTTGCAACTTTCTTACTGATGTCTTCCATACCCTTGAGTTTTTTGGCAGATACTCGTAGGTTATTAGGTAAATTCTCTAACCAACCAGCTACTTGTTTTGTAACTTTTAATTGTTCTCGATCACTCCATTCTATAATTTGGTCAACTGCCTCACTGTCTTGGGTCTTGTTAGCTTTGACAACAGCTTGTACAAAATCAGCTAAGAAAAATAGATTGGATTTCAGTCCATACGTTGATATATTTTGGTTTCCTAAGTAATCGCTGAGCCATTTGCTGCGTTTTTTCAATCCTTCTGAGTCTGTCGAAATAAAAGTTTTCGCTCCCTTGAAAAGATCGTCAAACATCATACGATGTGTATTGGCTAGAGGCCATCCCAAGGCTTCTACAACAGTTATGACTGTTTCCGTATCTTGCTCAAAGACGGGAAATTGAGCGTAGTAACGATGTACCCTTTCTTTCAAAGCTGGAACATCTGCTAAACCTGTATAATCTCCATGAGGGTCAAATATAACTATGGGATAATTTTTGGCTGCCAACTGCTCAATAACTCGCCGCGCTGTCCAACTTTTGCCAGCACCAGTCATGGCTAAAATTGCTAGGTGACGGGTGACAATGGCATGACCATCTACTGTGACATTTACTTCAGAACGGTTGGAAAGAGTAGCAATGTCTAATGCACGATTTTTCTTGTCTTGTAATTCCCCAAGAACCACGCGAGCAATGTCTGGTGATTCAGGGCGGTAAGCAGTTGAAGCCGGTTTAGGAGGATAACGAAGTTTGTTTAGCTTACCACCTCCCCTACCATTTAAAGGTTCAGCGCCTAATACTTGACAAACTGCCGTCACCATTTCTTGGCTTAATGAAAGCACTGTATCAAATGGATTTGTCCGGGTAGCAGCTAACTCATGTCCTGCTTCACTTGGGAAAAAAGGATTTATTCGTTCAATCGTTTGAACCTTAGCCCAAATACGAATTTGTTCTACATTTAAATTATTTTCTGATTGACGCAATTGTGCATCTACAGCGATGATATCTTGTTCGCGGACAGCTTCAGGCGCTACAGCTAGTCGAAACTGGCGGCTTGTACTTTCGCCTACCAACGTGCCGACATAACGAGTAGGTAAAACAGAATTAGGATCTGGATTGTTTGATGGCGATGTGTTTTTTGCAGATGTTGCCATAAATTTTGTTCTCTTCTAAACGTTAGGACGGAATAACCAATCCCGCTTGGTCATGTAAATTGACTGAACTATGATGCGTCGCATTTGAGCGTCAGTAATCTGTCCATTTTGCAAGCTAACACTCAAATGATACTTTATTAGCTTACTATAAGACTCAGTTAGCCAGTTGGGAATTTTAGCGTATTTGTCAGCAATGTCTAATCCTACTGGAAAAGCATATCCAGGCAGCACACGAGCATACAAATAAGCGCGTCGAGCAGCTTCTATAATCTGGTCTTTACCTAAATCCGCAAAAACTTCTACTCTAAATGGTTCAGTAGTTTCGGAAACTTTTACATAGCACCCTTGAACTTTAGGAAATCCAATTTTATTATTAGATGATTTCAGGCAACTCCAATCTGCATCTGTTGTATAAGACTCATCAGGCAAGGAAATTTTACCTTTAGTTAGTCCGGCATATTTATTTTTGATTTCCCAAGGTTCTGAAAACTGACCAGGTTCCAGCAACATCGATAGTAGGAGAGCATCTGTATAGCCTAGTCTGTCTAATAAGACTTTCGGTGATTTGAGATCTTTACGTCCATATAACTCATTAAAGTAGTTTGTGTTTTTGTTCTTTCTTAAACCTTGAAATATCCTGTCTAGGAGGATAGTCTCACTAAACTCCCGCAATTCACCTCGCTCAACGACACCAGTAATGATAGTTTTTGGCTGGCGTTTTTTAGCTTCTTTTATCAATTGACGATATAAAAAAGCTATCCACGAAAGGGGTTCAAAAAGCCTTTTTTCTATCCACTCATCACAACGATCTGGAGCAAGTTTAGGATATATTTCTAGTTCTGCTTCATTGAGAAATTCTTCTTTGATCTGTTGAATTCCTTCAGGTTCTTGTGCGTACTGACTCAAAAAAAGGTCAATATCTTTTTCCGTAAAAGGAGTATGTCCAGCATAGGCACTCATCATGTAAACTAGAGGACCATGAAACATTAAGAGTCGTAAATCAGGTGTCCGTTTTAAAGCTGATAGACCACCTAAAAGTTCGGCAGTAATTCGTACAATATCAGGGAAATCTTTGCGTTCTTTACTACCCCCTTCTAAATCGCCAAGAATAACGGGATAATAACCAAACTGTTCGCGTTCAGCAAGATTACGTTCACCAGTTCGTACACGATAAGAACCTACTCGTAGCAGAATAGGAACTGGACTTGACATTTGAACTTGACCAAGACCCCCATCAATAAAGGTGACAACCTCACCCTGAACCTTCTCCCAATCTAGATCGTTGATGGCTTTAGCATTAAGGATTTGTTCTCTTTTTCCCAAATCGGCTTCGCGCATTGCGCGTCGCAGGATTGTAACAAATTTGGCCGTATTTGCGAAATAGTTATCTCGCAGACTCTCCGCAACAAGAAGCGCATTTTCCTGCAGCTTAATCATCAAGTGAGGCTGATTTTGTAAATCCGTTATCACTCCTTGCTCTGTTAAACTGTCATCCTGACTGTCTTGGTGATTCATTCACTCCTCACTTCAATACCTAACTGGATTAGCATTCGCCTAGCCGCACTTGAATGAAAATCACTGACAGGCAATCCTGTCAAGAGACTCACCACCCACTTCGGCGATACTCGTCGATCGCCAACTAACACATACCAAGCCTGGTAACAACCAGGCTTGCCCTTGCCTTCCACCAACGCCTGACGTGCTACATCAAGCACTTGTGCTGGTGTCAACACAACCTCAATCCCTTTAAGACTGGCTTTCCCTGCCGGAGCAGCAGCCTGCCAACTGGGAGAGAGTTCCGGGGGCTTCCCGTATAACCAATCATGTAAACTTGACAGCTTTTTGCCTAATGAGCCTGTGGCAACTCGCACAATTAATCCTGATTTAATTAGCATATCGTATTTATCCAGTGCAAGGAAATAATCTCGACCCAGACAAATGCAAAGTTGTTGATATGGCTTGGCGTTGAGGATATGTTTGAGTTTAGCAATCACCTCTGGTTGCAGTTGGCGCGATCGCATTTTTGTCATTCGTTGGTCATAATTTGGAATCAGATAGTCACTCGGTATCAAGCCAAACTTAGCTGACAAAATATATATCTCTAACGGTGCTGATGGTTGTTTCCGCAGAAAACGACGCAGCAAACGGAATGTTGGGCCATCATAGCGCTCAATAGCAGGCAGCGAATCAGCATCCGAACGTTTACGCTGCGAGCAAGCCAAAATTAGCAGATGTCGCAAATTCAGAACTCACTATATATTATTCATGTTATTTACCACATTATTCTATTTCTTGCTTTACAACTAGCCTGATGAAGTAGAGGTAGCAGATGCGATCGCCCTTTCATTCCCTAAAAGTGATCGCCCTTGTGACAAGACATTATAAGTGCGATCGCCACAGCTAAGCAACACCATAGCTCGTAAACGGCCTTGCATAGGGAGGCTGAAGCCCCAAAACAATATCCTCCCGCGCCACACCCATCAGCACTAACTCCTCAGCAATTAGTTCATCGGTTTGATTGCGTTGAATCCAGACTTTCCCATCTCTGATGTCTAAGTGGATCGGGCAACTATAAATCCGATTGTGACCGTCCCAACCTAAATCTACTATCTGATAATGGTCATGTTCTGTGTCTAATAATACCTGGATTTCTATGTCGTCATTGATAGGTTTAGTCTTGCTATATTCCATCAAAAAAGTGCGAACAATCTGCCGATATTTAGCTAATCTCTCCATTCTACAATCACCTCATTAGTAGGGTCGTATACTAACAACTTTAAATCGTACTCAGCTATCGCCGCTTGGGGCAAAGCACGAGAGAAAAATGAATTATAAGCAGCGATGGGAACTGCCAAATAGAGCGATCGATCTGGCTCCAAATTTCTGAGTGCTAGTCGATAATTCAAAAATTGACCGAGGGCTAGGTGGAAATCAAACATAGCTGATTCACTCAGAAAGCTTTTAACCTCCACCGCAATCTTCTGCACACCTCGCTCTGCGGCTAAAAGCTGTTCCGCCCCAAGTCAATCCTGAGCCGATCGTCTTCGCTAAACTTTAGCTTCAGCGGATCGTGGGTAATCACCCAATTATCTTTCAGGAGAGCGGATTTCACAGACTCATGGAAAACATCCCTAGCCGACATAGACTTTACTCAAAGACCTGCTTTCTATTCTATCCAAACCCACGCACTTAGGAACTTAGCACTAATAGTATTATAGCACTCAACCAAAATGCCAAGAATCAAATAAGCGCGATCGCCCTTTCATTCCCAACAAGCGATCGCCCCTTCCTTCACCTGACCAAAAAAGCCACACACTCAACATGAGAAGTCTGAGGAAAGAAATCCGCCGGCTGCACTCGCGCTAACTTATAATCCCCATTTTCGCACAAAATCTTCAGGTCGCGAGCCAAAGTAGCAGGCTTGCAGCTAACATAAACAATGCGATTTGGTTTGATTTCCTTGATAGCTTCCAAAACCGCGCGATCGCACCCTTTCCTCGGCGGATCTAGCAGCACAATATCCGGTGTCAATCCCAAGGAAGGCAGCAAACTCTCTACAGTTCCCACCTGAAACTCGACATTTCTCACGTCATTTAACTCACCATTTAATGTGGCTTGTTCGATCGCCGCCGATTGCACTTCTAAACCTATGGCTATTTTTACTTGTTTTGCCAGGGGTAAAGTAAAAGTACCAATGCCGCAGTAAGCGTCAACCAAAACCTCGTTTCCCTGTAAATTCAATTCCCCTACCATCACCTCTAACAACGCTTCAGCCGCCTCTGTATTTACCTGGAAAAAAGTATCTGCTCTTAGCTGAAAATTCATCCCAGCAAATCTTTCTCGCAGATAAGAACGACCCGCAATGCAGCGAGTTTCGGCACCAAAAATCACATTAGTTTGAGCGGGGTTTATATTCAAACAAACACCTACCAGTTGAGGATATTGTTTCAGCCACTCTGATGCTTGCTCTTCGAGTCCCGGCAACTCTCCAGTGCGAACTATTAAAGTTAGCAGCATCTCGCCGGTGCGCCGTCCGATCCGCAAGGATAAGTGACGCAATTCTCCTGTATGTTTCTTTTCGTCGTAGACTTGCCAATCCCGCCAGTGGATGTCTTCTTTGACTTCTTTTAACAAAGGATTGAGGCGCGGGTCTTGCACCGGACACTGATTGAGATTGACTAATTTGTGGGTGCTTTTTTGATAGTAACCTGCTTGGACTTGACCTGTTGCAGATATTGCCACGGGATAAGTCGCTTTGTTGCGGTATCCCAAAAATTGGGGAAATCCCTCGATTTTCCCTGTTAAAATTTCATCGACTTGCGGATTGCTAAATCCGCCAATCCGTTCTAAGGCTTGAGTGATTTGATTTTGTTTGGCTGCAAGCTGATATTGATAATCTACGTGCTGCCACTGACAGCCGCCGCACTTGTCGGCGACAATGCAGTTAGCTCGGATGCGGTGTTCGGATGCTTCGAGAAGTGTGTCCAGCTTGCCTGTAGCATAGGTGGATTTGACTTGCACGAGGCGGACAAGGACTCGATCGCCCGTCACGGTATCGGGCACAAACACCACTAACTCACCAAAACGACCAACTCCGTCGCCGGTGTCTGTCAAGTCGGTAATCTCTATCTCAATCAGTTGACCTTGCTGGCAAGGGTTTGCCAATTTCGTCGAGTTTGGGGTCGGGAATTTAGATTTGGTCACAAGTAGTCGTGGTAGGATTTAATATGGTAATGCAATATCGCTCTCTCTTTCCTGAGATAAGTCGTAGCGAAGCGGGGCGTAAGCCATCGCACTCAAACTCAATTGCAGGCTGTCTTCCTGCTGCTGAACGTCTTGCTGCTAAAGCCAAGCTTCAACCGGGGAGTCGAGCTTGTCGCGAGTTGCCTCGATATCGTCGGTGCGATCGGCTGTTGGGGCGATGTAGCAAAAACTCGTTAAACAGTCAAAGTGTCTGCCGACATCAAAACTCTCACTCGCAATTTTTGAGTTTTTCCCCCAGTACCCTGGAACACAAGGAAACTGGCTTGAACATCAAGCATAACGCTTGGGGAGATTTACCCTCTACTTCTAGGATTGATAAATGTTAGGAGCAAGGCAAGTCTGCGAACCAAGAATCCCGTCGCCAACAGATGGGAATGTTTATTAATGTTATCCTCAAATTTGAATAACAATGAGCGTAGTTAGCCAATTTATTCTCCAAGCCGACGACGAACTTCGTTATCCCAGTACCGGCGAACTCCAAAGTATCAATGATTTCTTTAAAACCGGAGAACAGCGGGTGCGTATTGCTACTGCGCTGTCTGACAGTGAGAAGAAAATTGTTGAAGAAGCTAGTAAAAAACTCTGGAAAAAACGACCTGATTTTATCTCTCCTGGGGGCAATGCTTACGGCCAGCGCGAACGGGCTTTGTGTCTGCGCGACTACGGCTGGTACTTGCGCCTGATTACCTACGGTATCTTGGCGGGTGACAAGGAGCCGATCGAAAGCATCGGTTTGATTGGCGTTCGGGAAATGTATAATTCTCTCGGCGTTCCTGTTCCTGGCATGGTCGAAGCTATCCGCTGTTTGAAGGAAGCTTCTTTGGCTTTGCTCAATCAGGATGATGCTAAGGAAGCAGCTCCTTATTTTGATTATATCGCTCAGGCAATGTCTTAATTGCTTTGGTGATTGCTTTCATGAATGTGGCGGAGCATTCGCGGGTGATTTTTGGGGTGATTTGATCTCGCAATTGCTCGCAAATGTTTCGCTTCTGTTTTTTGGAAAGGAAATCTGCCTCATTTCTGCTAGGAAGCAATGCTGTTTAAGCTTTCCCAGATGTTGAGTTCGTCTTGTCTTTCAACGCACATTTGATTTAAAAAGTCAAGGGTTTTTGGGAGAGATTGTTTTTTGAATTTCCGGCTGTCGTACTGAATCGATGTTTTGAGCTGCGAGAGTTCTCCAAGGGTGGGGCAGGTTTGGATCTGATGGGCGATCGCATTTTGCCATTCTTCCAGCCTGCGGTAGCTGACGAACAGGCCGCCTCTATCCCGATGGTGGACGAAAACCACGAAAGCCCAGGATTCAACTCGCTTAATCAGGTTTTGGCTGATTTTGAGCAGTTGGGCGATCGACCTGACGGTGATGCGGAGCTTTTTCGAGGGTTGGATGCGGCGAAACAGTGCTGTCATAGCTGTATACTCAGGGCTTGAGAGGCAAGTTTGGTTTAGAGTCAATTACATATTACTATATCAGACTCTTATTGCACAAGTGCAATGAAATAAATTTAAACTTCTTCAGCTCAGATGTTGCTCGTGCAACCCTCAATCATTGATGCTGTGCTAGTTTGAGAGTTAACGTAGGTGGGAAAAATGTCAGGACTCTCTAACAAAGCTGTGGTAGACAAAGAGCAGGAATTGCGTCCCGTTCGCTTCACTGAAACGGGGCGGATGCGTTTGGGGAAGATTTTAAAAGCAGCAAGACAGACAACAGGCTGGTCTGTCAGCGAAACAGAGTTCAAAACAAAGGGATATGAAGAGGCGCTGTTCACTGCTACAAATCAACCCGTACCCAAAGATGTGGGTATCAGTGCCGCAACAGTCAACCGTTACGAACGCGGGAAGCTGGATAATTTGGATTGGCGATCGCTCTCTCTGTTATGCTTTGTCCTCAAGCCGATCGATCCAGTGACAGGGGAAGCCCTGGAACCGACAAATGCGCTTTATATCGCTTGCGAACATCCCCCATACAACGATGCGAAGCTTTACGAGTAGTTGATTGCTGACATCTGAACTGATGCAACCAAATTCTTGAGATGGGGAGTTTTGAACCGCAGATATTAGCGGGTGAACGCTGATGAACGCTGATGTCATTTTATCTGTGTTTATCTGCGGTGATTGATTACCGATCGCCCTTTTGTTTAGCAATTAAACCTTTAGCTTGCTGCCACAGAGATTCTAACTCTTCTGCGGGATAATCTGACAAAGGTCGATCGCACGCAGCCTCCACCATAGCAAACCGCTGCACAAAGCGATCGTTTGTTCCTTGCAAAGCAGCCGACGGATCTAAATCGTACCAGCGAGCTAATTGAATTAACACAAACATAATATCTCCCAATTCTGACTGCTGCGCTGCCTTATCCTCGTGTTTGAGAGCGTGTTCAAATTCTGCCATTTCTTCGTGAAATTTATCCCAAACGCCCTCTACATTGTCCCAATCAAAACTCACTTCCGCAGCTTTTTCAGAGATTTTCATCCCGGCGGCGATCGGCGGCAAAGTGCTGGCATAACGGCTCATTTTCGAGGCTAAACTTGGGGGCTTTTCCGAAGTTTTTCCTTTTTCGGCTGCTTTGATTTTTTCCCAGTTTTCGTTGACTTCATCGACGCTGTTGAGTTCGACATCGCCGAAGACGTGGGGATGTCGCCGAATGAGTTTTTCGGTAATGCCCGCTGCGATTTCGGCGAAGGTAAACTGATTGGATTCGCTGGCAATTTGAGCTTGCAGAATTACCTGTAACAATAAGTCGCCCAATTCTTCCACGATCGCATCTTTATCTCCTTTGCGAATCGCATCGGCGGTTTCATAAGCTTCTTCTATGATGTGAGGAACTAGAGTTTGGGGAGTTTGGGCTAAATCCCAAGGACATCCGCCGTCTGGCGATCGCAATTTAGCCACAACTTCTATAAGTTCTTTGAGTGCTGTGAGCGATCGACTTTCAGAATTAGACATAATAATTTACCTTTTATATCAACCGCCAAGACGGTTATAACGTTGTTAATGGCTCCAACCATTGATTTTATTACATCTTCTTCCTTCTTTCTTCTGCTGATTTTATTACTTCTTCCTTCTTCCTTCTTCCTTCTTCCTTCTGCTGATTTTATTACTTCTTCCTTCTTCCTTCTTCCTTCTTCCTTCTTCCTTCTGCTATAGATTTGCTGGAAGTGCGACGGGTTGGTTGGCGTTTGCGCCTCTTAATTGTGCCAGGAGGGCGCAATCCGCTCAATCCTTTCTTTTTGAATCTTTTGTAAGCAGATCCGCCCCAATCGCTCAGATAGTGGCTCATAGCGCCCAATTCTAGACCGATGTAAACGGCTAAAATTTCGATGTGGTGTTCCCAGATCGATCGCCCATAACTCAAAACCACATCCTGCCAATTCCAGCCTAAGTTTCCGACTTTTTCGGCAATTGCCAATCCCAACATTCCGAGAACCGCGATCCAGATAGCGAGGTACAAGATTCGCAAAGCAGTGCCGATCAGAGGGCCGTGGGACAAAAAAGAGCGGTGGCGCAGGCTTTTTTGGTACGGGAGCCAAATCGGTTTGAACCATCCCCAGCGCTGATACTGGCAGGAGTAGATATCCAAGTCGGGGCCAAACATCAGCCCGCCGAATAAGAAACTGCCGGAAACGAGCAAAGTCAGGTTGCTGCTGCTCGTCTGGCCAAAGGTGAGGGCTGCCACCAAGGGCAAACTCCACAGGGTTATTTGATCGTGGGTGCGGCCAGAGGGCATTTAAAGTTTAGGATTTTTTTTACTTGATCTTTCTGAGTTACTGTGATATGATAAATCCCGGTGAGTGCAATTGGGTGATTAGCTCAGTGGTAGAGCGCCTGCTTTACACGCAGGATGCCGTAGGTTCAAATCCTACATTACCCATCCGATAACTCAATATCAACAGTTTCAGCCGTTTTTAGCCGTCAAGCCGAGAACGGCTGTTGCTGTTGAGAGTTGACTGTTAAATTGGGTAACGACTAAATTTAACATTCTGTGGCGGATGTCTCAAAAGTTGGCACCCAATGCTAGAAAATTAATTTATTGATTTTCTTTTTTAGAACCGTGTATATGAAGCCTAAAATAACTAGCCCGATCGCTTGGCAGCAAGCTGAACTGCTCATGCAGCCAGCGATGATCCGAGTGCTCGACAACATCCGCAAACAATTAGAGGAGTCTGTCTGGACGGGTACTTATCAAGAAGTCCAGATCCCCATTCCTGGCTATCAACTACTTTTAGAGCTTCAAGGCGAGCAAAGATGTATCGATATTTGGGAACTTTGCTATCGAGTCTGCTTTGTCAACTACCAGCCCGCCCACACTCAACTGCAAAGCCAAGAAGTTGTAATTGATACTAGCTTGATTGAGGAGGACACGGGCGATGTAGATTGGACTCGTCTTGATGCCAAAGCCAGTCAATTAATACAAGAAATATTCGCCAATTTGGGCCAATAGTCAGTTGACAGTTGTCAGTTATCTGTTGTCAGTGATGAGCTTTCCAGCCAACAGCGAACAGTCATCAGTCAACAGTCAACAGTTAACAGCGAACAGTCATCAGTCAACAGCCAACAGTTAACAGTAAACAAAATCTTATGATTCAAGAATTGCACGACATTCAAGCAGCGGCCGGTGCTACTTTTGCCGAGTTAACAACCAAAGAAATTGTGCCAGTCAGTTTTGGTAACGACGCAGAAGCGATCGCAGCAACGAAACAAGGTGTGGCTTTGTACGATCGCACTCACTGGGGACGCATTCAAATCTCAGATAGCGATCGACTGCGGTTCTTGCACAATCAAAGTACCAATAACTTTAATATACTCAAACCCGGTCAAGGTTGCGACACCGTTTTCGTGACTTCCACCGCCCGGACGATCGACCTCGCCACTGCTTACGCGACAGAAGATGCCGTACTGCTGCTAGTCTCAGCCAACCGCCGCCGCCAACTCCTGGAATTGCTCGATCGCTATATTTTCCCAATGGATCGCGTCGAGTTAACAGATTTAACCGATACAACTGTTGCTTTCAGTTTCCTCGGCCCAGAAAGCACTCAACTATTAGAAAAAATCGGAGTTACCGAACTAGAAAATCAACCTTACGCTACTCACAAATTGATAAAACCCCCCCCTCTTTCCCCCCCTTACCAAGGGGGGGTTCGAGTTGCGGTTGGTAGCGGTTTAGCAACTCCCGGATACACGTTAATTGCACAAGCTTGCGATGCAGCCAAGTTGTGGAATGAATTAGTCAAAGCTGGGGCCGTACCAATGGGCGATCAAGTTTGGGAACAACTGCGAATCGAACAAGGACGCCCCGCACCCGATTTTGAACTCACAGACGATTACAACCCCTTAGAAGCCCGTCTTTTACACACGATTACCTATGACAAAGGCTGCTACATCGGTCAAGAAACAATTGCCCGGTTGAACACCTACAAAGGAGTCAAACAGCAACTTTGGGGCGTACAGTTGAGCGGTGCGGTTGAACCCGGAACAACAGTCACAATCGGAGAGGAAAAAGTCGGCAAACTCACCAGTTTTACGGAAACTGAATCCGGCTTTTTTGGTCTTGCTTACATCCGCACAAAAGTGGGCGGCGAAGGACTGAAAGTGCAAGTCGGATCGGTGTCAGGGGAAGTAGTAAATGTACCTTTCTTGAGTTCGTAGTTGCGATCGGTCGCCTGGTGACGCCGCAGCGCCCAAAACTTTTTTCTTGAGGTTGATTTGGGAAGGATGCTAACACCATAAATTGGCCACAAGTCCTATCTTTAGATAGATTTGCAAACCAACAACCGAAATTATTCTGTATTACAGTCGTCACAAAAAAAACAGAGTTTTTCAATGAAAAAGTTTACATCGCGCTTAGTTACAACTTGCCTGCGAGTTGGAATAATCTTGGCTGTAGGAATAGCGCTGATTTTTAGCTCCGAATTGGAATTTTCGGGCAATAAAATGCAAGCGAACGCTACACATTTAACCCCAGAAGCTACGTCTTACGAAGTTGCCCGTCCCGATCGCCAGCCCACAAGTGATATCGAGAAGGGCGGGAATGATGCCGTTGACAATATCCGAGAAAAGCTGAATCTTGACCAACCGATCGCCCCCAGTACCAAAAGATTTATAGAATCGGTAAAAAATAACGTGGGCGAAGCAGTTACGCCGGCACGGGAAGCAGTAGAAAAAGCTACAGAGGGAGGTAGCAGCGATCGAGCCAACTAATTCAATCGCATCCTGTTTTCAAATATCAAATTCTTAGTCCCTCTCTGCTGGGACGAAAGTTTGTGTAGTAGCGATTTCAAGCCGAATCATGGAAGGGATAACGAACCCCGATTTGATTGTTCATATTGGCACTTCAGGTTGGAGTTACGACCATTGGGAAGGTGTGCTTTATCCCCACCAGCTACCGCCTCGCTCTAGGCTCGATCGCTACATCCAGCACTATCAAACCGTCGAAGTTAATAGCACCTACTACCGCTGGCCACCAAACACTACCTTTGCTAACTGGCGAGAGCGCCTCCCCCAAGGATTTCTCATGACCGTAAAAGCGCCCCGTGGTCTAACGCACTCCAAGCGCCTTGATTCGCCAGAAAAGTGGTTGGAACGCATGAGTGAGGGACTTCAATGCCTAGGCGATCAACTCGGTATTCTGCTCGTCCAGCTTCCTCCCCAGTTCGGCTGCGATTTGGCCCGCCTAGCCTACTTTCTAGAACAGGTGCCCTCCTGGATCAAACTAGCTGTGGAATTCCGACACCCAAGCTGGCACACAGAAGAGGTATTTTCGCTTCTGGAACGCGAAGGAGCGGCTTACTGCGTGATGAGCGGCGCCCACCTTCCATGTATCCTGCGTGTAACGGGTTCATTCGTCTATGTGCGCCTCCACGGCCCCGACCCCAACAATCTCTACGGCGGCTCCTACTCCGATGACGATTTGCATTGGTGGGCCGATCGCATCCGCGAGTGGGAAAGCCAGGGGCGACCTGTGTTCGTCTACTTCAACAATGACGGAGAGGGAAATGCAGTGAGGAACGCTTCAAAGCTGAAAACTTTTGTGGAGAATGGTACTTCCTGACAGACTCTAATTGAGACCGTTCCCATTCTTTTGGGCGCATTCATCAATGCTCCGCAGTTCCCTGAAGTTGAATTATAAATCGGAGGTGGCGATCGGTCTAGTACAGCTCGGCGTAAGTATACAGACTATATTTGTGGTAGAATAACATATAGCGTTTCGAGCGAAAGATGAGGTAAGCCGAGGTATGCTGCAAAGGTGGCAGGAGCGAGATTTTTAGGTAAAGATTAGTCCGCAAACCAAGCGTGACCAAGGCTAGAGTTAGTTGAGACCTGTTTCGGTCGGCGATGGAGGAGTAATATATGGCCTTATTAATGCCTAAAATATTAAATTTAAGCGATGGCGAGCGTCATGAACTTCAGAAGTTGATCGACAAACACAAAACACCGCAACAAATCGTGCTACGAGCCAAAATCATGATCATGGCATCTGATGGTCAAAAATCGTGAAATAGCCCGAAGCCTAGAGATTAACCTGCAGATGGCTCGTGAAGGGGCGAAACCGATGGTTGGAGAACGAGGGAAAAGACTTATCGATTTTGCAAAGATTACAAGATCGAGAGCGTGTTGGCGCACCGGCAAAATTTAGCATGGAACAAGTAACAGAGTTATTGGCAATGGCCTGTTGCTCACCGTCAGATTATGGACGACCAATAAGTCACTCTCTCTGCCAGAGAACTGGCGGCCCAAA
>NZ_JAUBVE010000045.1:0-54605 GCF_036705715.1 Microcoleus sp. AT3-D2
AATACGTCAATATACTTACACAGAGAAAATCATTTAGGATTGATCTAGATAGAGAAAATCATTTAGGATTGCTATAGTATTTCGTAACTGATACTGTAGCTCCACAACAAGGTCATTGAGAGGTGGTAAGTTAGAAGCTGTTTTGCTTAACTTCGCATGAGCTTCACTTAACCACTTGAGTGCATCCTCTCGCTTTGTGACAGATGATTTAGATCGCAGAGCCTTGTCAAGCTCTACAACAAAGCTGCGAATAACCTTTTCCAAGGTGCTGTGAGTAATCCGCTTGTGGTCAATATGAGCTAGAAAAGAATACTTAGCATCTATATCTGTTGCTGATTTCATTTTGTATATCGAACCCACGAAAAAACAGCACAAAGCTAATCTCAGCCCTGGCGGCATATCCCAATTATCTCCAGGGTTAATTTTTCCTCCCTGTTTTTTTAACTTATCCAGTTCTTCGGCTTGTATTGTACAGCAGTGTTTGCTATTTGCTTCAAAAAAAATGTCTCCTCCTATATAATTATTTCCTGGTTTAGAGAGTACGCAAAAGGCTGGTTTACAGGGGTGATCGAGATTTTGCAGCAACAAGCTTTGAGGAGTAGCTGTAATTTGTAAATATATGTGATTAGCAACTCTTTGCCTAATTTGGGCGATAATTTCAAAAATCTTACTATCAGGAACCGTATTTTTTTCCTTCTTAGCTTGCTTGGCTTGGTTGGTATTTAGACTAGCATTGTCAGCCTCATCATCAAAGATCAGAGTGGGTACACTACGGGCTTTAGCCGACTTGAGAACCTTAAGCAAGTTATCAAGGTGACGCACATTTTTTGTGGATACTAAGACAACACCAGTATCATTGATATAGTCGTGCAGTTGATTAGCAAATTCTAGGGGATCGTTTCTCCATTGTTCCCAATTAAAAACAACTGGGCCACCTTTTATCTGATTAGCGAAACGATCTGCTGTTTGTTTGCCGAGCCATGTATTATCAGATGTTAATACAATGAAGCAACGGAACTTATTAGCTTCAGCAAGTGCCAGCGTAGCAATGGTAGTATTAGTTTTGCCGCTTTGGACTTTGCCATAAATTAGTCCAGTAGTACCATTAGGTATTTGGCCTTTATAATGATTACTAACAATACCTGTTCCTTGATCACCAACATCACCACAGCCAAATGTTGTTGAGTAAATATCAACGCAATTTTGAACAATTTCAACAGCAGCTTGCTTTAACTGCTCTGCTTCTGTGTTTCCAAGTTTGCTCTTAATCCTGTCAAGAAACCTGTTGATACAATAGCCATCATTTTTAATAGGAATCTTACTCATGGCGGTTTTTTTATTTTACAAAACTACGCGAGGCCAATCATTCTGAGGTACAGTCTGATTCATCTGCTGCCTGCCGGGGCCACTTACATGATAACTTCCATGAGGTCGCCTAGACACGGATATGTGTTGAACACTAATATCTGCATTTTTATCAACTATACTCCACAATCGCTCTTCCGCTATACAGCAGATACCGTCTTTGTGACAAACTAGCGCGATAAATGCCGAAAAGTCAGGATACTTGTCATACACAGTAGCTAGAGCAGATTTTTCCTGAGCGCTCAAAGTGAAAGACCATGCAGAAGTAGCTTTCTTAGAAACTTTGAAGAGAATAGCTGACTTACTGCTATCACTTTCAACTAAGTATATTGACTGATGTATTCCAGAGGCATGGGTGATACTAATCCTAGAGCCAGAGTTAATTAATCTTAAGAACGCTGCACCGTGCAGAAAATCCTGATCGTTAATCATTTAGTATTTAGAAATGTTCCAGTAGAGATTTCTCTTGTGCGTAAACCTTTCGCAGCGACTCCAGGGCGATCGCCCCCAACATCAATTTAATCACCCCCACCATTTCCCCCCACTCCAACAATTCAGAAACACAAACAGCTTTCTGAAATCTCGCCGCATAGAAATCCACCCAAAAATCCGGCGCGTGTCTCTGTTTCTGACTCGCCCAACGGCGCTTCCAATAACCAAAATCTAAACCAGAGGGCGATTCCACTCCCAAAACTGGCGGAAAGTCGGCATAACTCACAAACCGACTCATGCCTTTGGCGTGCACGTACAGGATATGCGCCCAGCACTCGAAGCGATATATTTGTTCTACGTTGATTTTCAGCAGCCGCGCGATCGCCTCTTTCGTCACAAACCGGCTCAATCTGTGTCTGGGGGTTGATTTTCGCGAAAATTTTGTTAACATGATTTTAAGCAAATCCTTTGTAAAGAGTACAAACTTTTGTAAAGGGATTGAATTTGGATAGGCGATCGCTTTTTAGTTTTCCAGACCTGGGGGCGATCGCTTTTTACGATAAAACCATCCTATGATGGTGTACCATCATTTGTCAAGTATGGGTTTAGTCAGGTTAAAAGTCAGAGAACTAGCTAGCGAGAAAGGCTGGACGCTGAAAGAAGTTTCAGAACGATCGGGAGTAATTTACAGCACCGTCAGACACTACGCCCGCTGTCCGGGAGTGTCAACCATTGACTTTATTTCTATACACAAATTGGCTCGCACCTTTGATGTAATGATTGAAGACTTAGTGGAAATTGTGCAGGAGTGAGCGATCGCTTTTTACGATAAAATTTTATCCCAGAGTAAATCTAGTTTTTTTGTCAATGGGTTTAATTAGATTGCGGGTTAAAGAATTTGCTGCTGAGAAAGGCTGGACGATCAAAGAGGTTTCTGAGCGATCGGGAGTCATTTACAGCACACTCAGCACCTATTCACGTTCTCCGGGAATGGCAATGGTTGATTTTACTTGTCTGCTGAAGTTGGCACGTACTTTTGACGTGATGGTGGAAGATTTGGTTGAGGTCGTCAAAGAGTAGTTGATCGCTTTTTACAGTACAATCGGATGACTTATCTCAATCACTTGTCAAGAGGTTATGGGATTAATTAAGTTGCGGGTTCGAGAGTTGGCTGCCGAGAAAGGCTGGACGATCAAAGAGGTTTCAGAGCGATCGGGCGTAGTCTACAGCAAGCTGAGAACTTATGCCCGATCGCCTGGATTAGCAACAGTTGACGTGACAGCCTTGCACAAGTTGGCTAGGACTTTTGATTTGTTGATCGAAGATTTGTATGAGATTGTGCAGGAATAGTCGATCGCAGTTATTAGCGCGTTGGAATGACTTCTTTAATGGTTGAGTTGCTAGAAATCCCCCAAGCACAAAACGTAGTTGTTACAGACGACGCGCTAACAGTCGATCTATCCGATGGTCGTACTATTTCTGTTCCTTTAGCTTGGTATCCTCGGCTATTGCATAGCACACCAAACGAACGCAATAATTGGCGATTTATTGGTGGAAATGATGGAATCCACTAGCCTGATATTGACGAAGACATTAGCATAAAAAATATTATTCTCGGTAAACCATCTGGAGAAAGTCAAAATTCTTTTCAGCCCTGGTTAGAAGAACGTAAAAAATCCGATATAACATGAGTATATCGCCTAAAATAAGTTACTTCAGCAAAAAGTCATAGTGAGATATAAGCAAGGAGCGATCGCGATGACATTAACTACAGCAAAATGGACAATAAATCACTACCATAAAATGATCGAAGCCGGCATTTTAAACGATCGCAAAGTTGAATTACTAAATGGAGTAATAGTCGAAATGGTACCCGAAGGAACGGCCCATACTTATTTTAGCGATCGATTTGCCAACCGATTGCGAGTCGCATTATCTACGAGAGCCCAAATTCGCGAAGCCAGACCGATTACTCTGCCAAATAACTCAGAACCAGAACCCGATATTGCCGTCGTTCAACCTCTCAACGATATCTACCTGGAACATCACCCATATCCAGAAAACATTTTTTGGCTGATTGAATATGCTGATTCCAGTTTGAGTAAAGACTTAGAGGAAAAAAGCAAGATTTATGCAGCCGCCGAAATTCAAGAATATTGGGTTGTTAACCTGCGCGATCGACAATTAATTGTGTTTCGCTTCCCGGAAGGCGATTTTTACCAGCAGCGAAATACTTTCCGAACTGGCACCATTGAACCCCTTGCTTTTCCCGATCTTACCATCCATATTTCTCAACTAATGAACAGGTAAATTATTGCCACCATATATCCCACATTCCGCACCCCCAACTGGCACACTACGAATTTTGGTTATTCGATCGCTTGAAACTGCCGATCGTTGCCACGAGCGAGCGGTATCTTTGTATAAAAAAAACTTAATTTTCGATCCGACTCCCGAAAAAACCGATTGTGACTGTCTCGGTGCGGAATGTGGGATATATCAAGCTAAGTTTAGATCGTCGAATTTTTTTGTATTTTCACTAAAAAAAGCGCCTGAGTTCCCCCAGACGCATAGCATAAAATTAACAAATTATCAACCCTAACCTAACCATTCAAAGCCTCAGCACCGCCGCAAACTTCCAGGATTTCCTGAGTAATTGCCGCTTGCCGCGCCTTGTTATAAGTCAGCGTCAAACTACCGATCAAATCGCTAGCATTCTCACTAGCATTGTTCATCGCCGTCATCCGCGCCGCCAACTCGCTAGCAGCAGACTCTTGCAAAGCCCGCAGCAATTGGTTGTTCAAATACAAGGGCAAAAGAGCATCCAGAATTTGCGCCGGATCTTGCTCGAAAATCATGTCGCGGGGCAAACTCTTCTTAGTAGGTGCAGAAACCTTTTCGCGCGATACTTGAAACTGTCCGCCTTGCGATGTCAAGCGGAAGATTTCATCATCGGGAGTTTCCAAACCTTGGGGATCGAGGGGCAGCAAAGTTTGAATTACCGGACGCGAACTAATTAGCGACACAAACTTGGTGTAAATTAACTCAACTCTGTCCACAGTTCCTGACAGGAATAGCGACAACAATTCGTCCGCAATCATGGCTGCTTCCGGTGCTGTGGGAATCTGTTCCAAGTTAGCGTAAGTAGCATCAATCGGCTGTTCGCGGCGCTGGAAATACTGAGTAGCTTTGCGTCCTACCAACACGTATTTGTAGTCTAAGCCTTCAGCTTTGATTTCCTTAGCCCGATTTTCGGCGTATCTGATGATGTTGCTGTTGTAGCCGCCGCACAAACCCCGATCGCCCGAAACTACCAACAGTCCCACCGATCGCACTTCGCGTTTTTTCAGCAGCGGCAAATCCAGGTTTTCAAACTGCAAGCGTTCCGCCAAACCGTACAATACCTCTGCCAGTCGATCGGCAAAAGGCCGAGTAGCAGTCACCTGTTCTTGAGCGCGGCGCACCTTTGCAGCGGCCACCAAGCGCATTGCTTCTGTAATCTTTTTAGTGTTCTTGACCGACTTAATGCGATCGCGAATAGTTTTCAGATTTGCCATAACTTTCTCCTTTTTTCTTAGCCTTTATTCTGAGTTCTCAGCGGTAGTAGGGATACTCCAAGAGCCCATTAGTGTCAACTTAAGCTTTGAGTCCGCCAGTCTTTCCGCTTACCCGCTAGTCCGCCAGGGGTTGAAACCCCTGTCTAATAGCTAAAGTCCTCTAAAAGAGGACTAATGAGTTGAAAAATTATTCTTCTGGGTTTCAGTCCTCTTAAGAGGACTTTCGCTTTGAGGCAGGGGTTTCAACCCCTGCCGGACTGTGGGTTTTACCTTAAGTTGATACCAAGGGGTATTGCCGTGTCCCTACAGATTTCGTGCTAATTACGCAGAAACTAAGAAACTTTGCTTAAATTCAGTGATGCCTTCTTTCAGCAGCTTCTCAGCTTCATCAGTCAAAGCTTTTCCGCCTTGAACAATTTCGCCGTACTTCGGCTTGCTAGTCCGCAAATAGTCGCGCAAACCAACAGTAAACTTGCTGACTTTTTCCACTGGGATGTCATCCATATAGCCGTTAATACCGGCATAGATTACAGCCACTTGTTCGTTCATCGGCAGAGGCGAACTTTGGGGCTGTTTCAACAGTTCCCGCAAGCGCTGACCGCGCGACAATTGATTCTGAGTAGCTTTATCCAAGTCAGAAGCAAACTGAGAAAATGCTGCCAGTTCTTCAAACTGTGCCAATTCCAATTTCACCTTACCGGCTACTTTTTTCATAGCCTTAGTTTGAGCCGCCGAACCTACCCGCGATACCGAAATACCGGGGTTTACAGCAGGACGCAAACCAGCGTTAAACAAGTCAGAAGAAAGGAAGATTTGACCGTCGGTAATCGAAATTACGTTCGTCGGAATGTAAGCAGAAACGTCACCAGCTTGGGTTTCGATAATTGGCAAAGCAGTCATGCTGCCTTCGCCCAAATCGTCGCTCAATTTAGCAGCGCGTTCTAGCAAGCGAGAGTGCAGGTAAAACACGTCTCCGGGATAAGCTTCGCGACCGGGAGGACGGCGCAGCAACAAGGACATTTGGCGGTAAGCTTGTGCTTGTTTGGAAAGGTCATCGTAAATGACCAAAGTGTGCTTGCCTTTGTACATGAAATACTCGGCTAAGCTAGCACCTGTGTAGGGGGCCAAGTATTGCAGGGTTGCGGGGTCGCTAGCGTTGGCTGCTACTACGATCGTGTAGTCCATCGCGCCCTTTTCTTGCAGGACGTTGACGATGTTAGCGACTGTAGAAGCTTTTTGACCGATCGCTACGTAAACGCAGATCACGTTTTCCGATTTTTGGTTAATAATCGTGTCGATCGCGATCGCAGTTTTACCGGTTTGTCTGTCACCGATAATCAGTTCCCGCTGTCCTCTTCCCACCGGAATCATCGCATCAATAGCGGTAATTCCTGTTTGCATGGGTTCGTAAACAGAACGGCGAGAAACAATCCCCGGTGCCGGAGATTCAATCAAGCGAGATTCAGTAGTTTTAATTTCTCCTTTGCCGTCAATCGGACGGGCCAAAGCATCAACTACCCGTCCCAACATTGCTTCACCAACGGGGACTTCAGCAATTCTGCCAGTAGCAGTAACTGCCGAACCTTCTTGAATGCCGAGGCCTTGGCCCATCAACACTGCACCGACGTTATCTTGTTCGAGGTTCAGTGCAATACCCACGGTGCCGTCGGCAAATTCTAGCAATTCCCCAGACATGGCTTTATCCAAGCCATAAATCCGAGCAATGCCGTCGCCTACTTGCAGAACAGTACCGACGTTAGAGACTTTTACATCTTGGTCGTACTGTTCAATTTGCTGGCGAATAATGCTGCTAATTTCGTCAGGTCTGATTGCTGCCATGTCAGTTGTTTTTTGTCAGTTGTTTGTTGTCAGTTGTCAGTTATCAGTTGTTCAAAACTACCAACCGTTAACTGCTAATTAAATTAGCTAATAGTCATCAGCTATTAACTCTCAGGAATTCAAGCGAATTCCTAGACGGCGCAATTGTCCCCGCAGGCTGGCATCAATTACTTGAGAGCCTACTTTGATTACCACACCGCCGATTAAATCTGCGTCTATTTTGGTTTCAATTTCTACTTGACTAGCGCTGGTCATCGCCTGCACTTTCTCGCGAACAGTCTGCTGTTGAGCGTCTGAAAGCGGGACTGCCGATGTAACTTCAGCCAATACTGTTTGGTTTAGTTCTCGGAGCCTTGCCAAGTATTGTTTGCCAATTCCTTCTAAAAAAAGAATTCTTCCTTTGTCTACTAATAGCTTCAGAAAGCTGTGCATCAAGGGGCTCATTTCTTCACCCGCTATTTGCTGAATCACGGCTTTTTTAGCATCCGGTTTTACCAGCGGATTGCCTAAAAATTGACGCAAGTCTTCCGAACCTTCTAGCAGGCTCAGCAAGGAACGAATATCTTCGCCGAACTTTTCTGAGAGATTGTTGGACCCAGCCAGTGACATCAAGGCAGATGCGTAAGGCTGTAAGACTTCTGTGCTGACTGTACTCACGTTTTAGCCTCCCAGTAACGCAATGCTGCGATCGATTAATTGGTGTTGAGCGCTGTCGTCCAAGCTAGTTTTTAGCTGGCTTTCCACCTTTGCTAATGCCAGAGATACAACCGCCGATCGCAGTTGGGCGATCGCTCTTTCCCGCTCCGCTTCCAACTCTTGACCTGCTGTTGCTCTCATGCGTTCAACGTCTTGCGCTGCCTGAGCTAGAATTGCTTCTTTTGCTTTCTTGGCAGTTTCTTCAGCAGCGGCACGAATTCGTTCGGCTTCTGCTTGCGCTTGAGTCAATTTTTGCTGTTGCTCTGCTAGAGCTGCTGCTGCATCTTTTTGGCGTTTTTCTGCTTCTTGAATCGCCTCTTGGATGGCCGAACGCCTCTCTGTCAGGATTTTACCTACAAATCCGCGCCCGAAATAAAACAGCACTGCAATAATAATGACCAGGTTAATCAGGTTGGTTTCTAAAATATCGAAATTTAAACCGAAACCACCTTCGCCGCTAGCTTCTGTGGCTAGCAATAAAACAGTCCCCATGATACTCTTCCATAATTGCGCGTGCAGATTGGGTGAAGCGATTTTAGATTTGAGATTCTATCAAAAATCTAAAACTCTTCGGTCTCGCTATTTGGCCAACGACTGCCCTAATAGCTTTTCGAGAATTTGGCCGCTGAGCGCGTCTACTTGTTGTTCTAGTGAGCGCATTGCTTCTTGCTTTTGCTGCTCTATTTCTTGCCCAGCCTTTTCTCGCGCGACTTGAGCTTCTTGTTGAGCCTCAGCTACTTTTGCTGCCCCAATTTTTTGGGCATCAGCTTGAGCAGCAGCAATTACTGATTGAGACTGTTTGCGAGTTTCTCCCAGTTTTTGCTCGTACTGCTGCGCTAGTTGCTGAGCTTTTGCCAAGCGTTCTTGAGCGGAGACTTGAGTGTTGCGAATGTAATCGGCGCGATCGTCAATTGACTTGCTGAGCGGCTTGTAAAAAATTACATTCAAGACTGCGACTAGAATTAAAAACTGCACCGCCATCAGAGGCAGCGTAGCATCTATATCAAACAGTCCCCCTTCCTTAGCCGCTTCTTCAACTGCTAGTAATACTGTCCAGTGCATCATGATTTTTTGACGGCTTCCATCTAATTCGCTTAATTGATTTTAGATTTGAGATTTTGGATTAGAATCGCCAAAACCTCAAATCTAAAATTTCAAATTATTATGCGAAGGGGTTGGCAAACAGCAGCACTAGGGCTACGACCAAACCGTAAATTGTGAGCGCTTCCATGAACGCCAAACTCAACAGCAAGGTGCCGCGAATTTTACCTTCTGCTTCCGGCTGACGGGCAATCCCTTCTACAGCCTGACCTGCTGCATTTCCTTGACCAATGCCAGGGCCGATTGCGGCTAAACCTACTGCCAAAGCGGCGGCAATTACGGAAGCGGCAGCAACTGTTGAGTCCATGATGATTTTCCTTATCTAAAGTACAAAATTGAGAACAGAAAGTCTAGAGAATTGTCCGATTTTACGGCATAAAGTTTAAGTTCAGAAATTTATTTTTTCCTCCCTCATGCTTCGCCGTTTATCGTTAGTTAATCGTGGTGTTCTTCGCCGTGACCGCCTTCTAGAGCTTCACCAATGTAGGCGGCGGCTAAGGTAGCAAAAATCAAAGCTTGAATTGCACTCGTAAATAGTCCCAGAACCATCACTGGCAGAGGAACAAATAAAGGCACTAGCAACACTAGCACTCCGACCACCAATTCGTCCGCAAGAATGTTGCCAAACAAACGGAAACTCAGGGACAGAGGCTTAGTGAAATCTTCTATGATTTTGAACGGCAACATGAAAGGCACCGGTTCAACATAGTGGGCGAAATACCCCAAGCCGCTTTTGCTGAGACCTGCATAAAAATATGCTAGAGAAGTCAGCAGTGCAAATGCTACCGTCGTGTTGATGTCAGCGGTAGGAGCTCCCAATTCACCTGATGGCAGCTTAATTAGCTTCCACGGAATTAGAGCGCCAGACCAGTTTGACACAAAGATGAACAGAAATAATGTACCAATAAACGGTACCCAAGGGCGATATTCTTTTTCCCCAATTTGGTTTTTAGCCAAGTCCCGAATAAATTCCAGCGCATACTCCATAAAATTTTGCATTCCGCTGGGAATTCGCTGGATTTTGCTGGTTCCTAAAATCGAAACTATGACTAAAACGGCAATTACAAACCACGAGGTTAGAAAAACCTGCCCGTGCACTTTCAGATTGCCGAGTTGCCAGTACAACTGCTGGCCAACTTCCAATTTGGCGAGGGGGAAACGATTAAAGGTGTTTAGAACGTCAAGCATTGCCATTCAACGGGCTTCCCCATACAAATCGATGAGTTGAGTTTTGCTCTTCTTGCCTGACCTACCTGTAGTCTAGTGCTAATGCACTTCTGATCACGTAAACCATCAGCGCAGCTTTGTAAGTCAGAAATCCCAAAAATATCGGTAAAATCTGTAGCTGATTCCACTGTGTTCCTACTATCATCACCGCGAAAAACAGACCGAGCCTTGTCTTGCTGATGCGTTGATTTTGGCTGCCGATTCGTTCAACGTCTCTAGCCAACATCTTTAAGTAAACCACACCTGTACTCGCCCCAAGCAAATAATTCAGGGCAATATTGAGGGAGTAAAAAATCCAAACGGAGATAAAAATAATCGCCGTAAAAGCAAGGGTGTACGCCAACAACTCTTGTTGGAGGCGATAAAAGTCTTGCATGGGATTCGTTGTCTCGGACGAGACTGTCGAGACAGTTGAGACTGTGCCAGCTTGAGGAATATCCTCGGTTGCTGGTGTGGGTTCGGTGGGTGTGTTTTGCGTGTTCACGAAGCTCAGAAACTAATGCAGGTAGCAGGCGAGTGCTTTGCAAACTCAGAAAAATAATACCACGCTGCGGTAACAATACTTAAAATAAAATTAATCATATTTTTTACTTTACTGGTTTCTAGGAAGAGCCTGGGAACCGATGTCACTCTTGCTCTGCCTCGCGTGGCGAAGGGTAAATTGGAGGCTCTTCTCGCCTATCTGCGTTACCAGGCAGAACCGACTGAACGCATCATCATTTTTAGTCGGCGACCGACGACTTTCACTATGAGACAGGGGTTTGCAACCCCCTGTCGGACTGTCGGACTGTCGGATTGTCGGACTGTCGGGCTGTCGGGCTGTCGGATTGTCCAGAAGACCGACAGGGAATTAATTCCCTGTCTCATAGCACAAGTCGGTTAAAAACCGACTGAAATCCTATAATTTTTAGTCTTCTTGCAGTCGTCTTCAGAAAACTACTTCACCGCATTCAGCTTGAGGATTGCTATAACTGATAACAGTTAAAAGTCCCCATTCAACGTCGTAAAATTGGCTGCGCTTAGAGCAGCAGGTTGGACTCCGGTAACAACCCCTAAAATTTGTCCGGTAGCCACAATCCGAATCGCTGTATTGCTACCCGAAGCATCTAAGGCAATTCCTGCAAATGCAAGTCCGTTGGTGAGGGCGATCGCATCTTGACCCGCCGTAAAATCCGTAATAACATCGGCTTCAGATACATTGGAGGCGGCTGCATTCACCCGCAGTACAAACAGATCGTTTCCAGCTTCACCTGTCAGAATATCTCTACCTAAGTCACCTACCAATTGGTCGTTACCTTCTCCTCCAACGAGCACATCGTTGTTTTGTCCGCCACGTATGAGGTCGTCACCCGAACCGCCAGAGATCGTATCATTTCCGAGGTTTCCAGCGATATTGTCATTGCCGGCGTTGCCCTCGATGCGATCGTTATCGCGACCGCCCCAGAGCGTATCGTTGCCGTCGCCTCCTAGTATAGTATCGTTGCCGGCATTGCCATTTACCCGATCGGCCGATGGCGACCCTTGGATCAAGTCGTTACCATCTAAACCTTGAACCAATAGATTGCCGACTAGAGCTGGATCGATGGTAAAGTTATCGGCATTGGTGGAGAGGTTGAAGAAGAGGTCATTGGGGCCCAAGGGGGAAGGAGAAATGGTTCCAGGTGTGAAACCATATTGAAGATGATCGACTTCCCAGTTATTTTTACCGGGCATCGACAATCGAATTGATGAGATCCCGTTTTGATTGACGACTCCAAAGAATCTATCTTCTGAGGTTGTACGCGAAATACTCTCATCACCCAGCGAAAAGGGACCGATAACCCCCAGAGATTCTCCCGATGGTCCAAACGCCTCAAATAACGTGTTATTTAGCAGGTCGCCAGACCGGGGTGTGCCGCCACCATTCCTGCCAATATCCGTCCAGACAATTCCAGCATGGGTTGGTAATTGACCCCCAAGTGCATTAGCGGAAAAGTTGAAGGTAAAGCTGCTAGTCCTCAAATTCGAGAATAAGCTGCTGCTGTTTCCTCTGGCCTGACCATCAATAACACCGTCATCGCCGTCCACCGAGTCGCTGAAGGTTGTTGCAATATTTGTTGTGGCAAACTCAGAAACAGTAACACCCGGTGTATTTAAAGCGCCGTCTTCAAAGTCTTCTAAATGAAAGTAAGTGAACCTAACTGGGCTAAATGGGCTGATGGCACTTCCTGCTGATGGATTGTTGAAAGCCCAGTAGGGCAGTGGATCAAAAAACTGAGGATTGTTAGACATGGTGTCTTGAAAGTAAATGCTACTTAAAAGTTATATTCTCGCTGAAAATGAGGCGATATGGTAAATAAATCGCTCCCAACCAACAACCTACATTGAGTGATTGCTCGCGCTGGCTACAAACTTTTTACCATATACTTATTCAATAAGTTGAAACTCTCGAACAGCGGGGAGAAAGTTTTTATTCTCGTGGCTCGATCGACTAAGCTTAATCAAAGCAAATCGCTGTAGTGGCTGCAAACTCGCCCACTGGGCCAAAGAAATTGTCACGCCGAGCTCTTGCGCTTTTGCAGAAACCGACTCCGGTACAGTTGCAGCATCCATCCACGGGGGATTTTCATCAACCGCCAAATCTGTTCCCGGTTTGCCTGTCTGTTGAATTAATATTTGATTTAGCTTTTCTCGGTAATCAATAATTTCTGCTGGTGTCAAGCAAGGTTTCTCTACAAGCATTTGACGTTCTGCTTGGTTAAAATGATTCCAATCCTGCAACTTTAATTTAATGCCACAAGTATCTAACTTGAGACGTACTTGCATGGGGATGCAGCGCAAAGCTTCCACAAAATCAGCTTCAAATTCAAAGAACATATAGTTAGCAAGTTTATTTGAGTTGTGAATGAGATTTTTTTTATTAACCGCAGAGGGCGCAGAGGGCGCCCAGGAAGAGAGGAGGGGGAAGGTGAAAAGAAATTGATGCAGGTTTATTGCTCTCTATCAATAATTGCAGAAAATCGAGTCAGCATTTATAATTAAATAATATTACAAACTATTGACATGGATACCGTAGACTACCTTCGGATTAGCTTGATAGACCGCTGCAACTTCCGCTGTCTCTACTGTATGCCGGAAGGTAGCGAGTTGGACTATGTATTGCAGCAGCAGTTGTTAACTCACTCGGAATTGCTAACTCTGCTGCAGGAAGTTTTTATACCCGTGGGATTTACTAAGTTTCGGTTGACGGGTGGGGAACCCCTGCTGCGGCCTGGGGTGGTGGAATTGGTAAGGTCGATCGCCTCAATGCCGGAAACGCGAGATTTGTCAATGACAACTAATGGCTTTTTGTTGGCGGGAATGGCGGAAAATCTATACAATGCTGGTTTGCGCCGGATTAATATTAGTTTGGATTCCTTGGAACCGGAGACTTTTGATAAAATAATTGGCAGTCGGGGACGATCGCGATGGACGCAGGTGTGGGAGGGAATTCAAGCGGCTTATCAAGCAGGATTCGACCCGCTAAAACTGAATGTTGTGGTAATTCCCGGTGTGAATGACAGCGAAATATTGGATTTAGCGGCGTTAACAATTAACCGGAATTGGCACGTTCGATTTATTGAGTTTATGCCGATCGGCAATGGGGATTTATTTGGCGATAAAGGTTGGGTAGCATCAGCAGAATTGCGGCAACAAATTAGCGACAAATATGGATTAGCTGAGTCGGGAGTGCGCGGAAATGGGCCGGCGGATGTGTTTCAAATTCCGGGGGCGAAGGGCACGTTAGGATTTATCAGCCAAATGTCCGAGTGTTTTTGCGATCGCTGCAACCGGATGCGTTTGTCTGCTGACGGGTGGCTGCGGCCTTGTCTGCTGAACGAAACTGGTCAAATTGACTTAAAAACTGCTTTACGGGATGGGGTGTCTACAGGCGAATTGCGCGATCGAGTGCAGCAGATATTGAATATTAAACCGGAGATTAATTTCAAGCAGCGAGATTCGGGAACTACTCAGGGAAATTACAGCCGCACCATGTCTCAAATCGGTGGGTGAACTGCCCTTCGTCGATCGCTCTCAAAATACATTATAGTTAAGACAAACTTTGTAAATCTTCCTCAGATAGCTGGGCTATTTTCATCAAGGCTCTTAAGGTTCCAACTTTCAAATCTTGATTCCGGTGAACTGGAATTGACAAAATTTGTTCTATTTCGGCGTTTTCATAGATATGATGACTGCCAGTAACTCTTTTCAAAACCCAACCTTTCTGCTCTACTATTTTGCACAGTCGCTTTCCTGAAATAGATTTCATACAGCAATTTCAACAATTTTATCTGTGGAGGCAATTGCTTCACGACTATTAGCAACATCGAGCCAACCTTCAATCGCATCTTTTAAATTAGCCATCACTTCTTCCATAGTATCTCCTTCGGTAATGCACCCAGGAAGTGCGGGAACTTCAGCCCAATAGCCACCTTCTTCTGCGGGATGGATGATTGCTCTAATTTTCATACATTTATTCAGTCATGTGTTAAGGATATTATAACTATTATTAGTAAATACAGGAAATTACAGCCGCACTATGTCTCAAATTGACGGCTAATTATCTATTATCAGCGATAAGTCAGTCTAGAGAAACGCCCTCGCCTTGCGCGCGGATCGATCATAAGCTGGCGTTACCTGTCCTAGGTCGCAGAAATTCGATATTCAACTCTAGCTTCTCTCCTAGCCACAAAGAATGTTTCGTGTGGTCTGCCACATCGTCGCCTGTTTCAGGGTGAATGAGAATATTGAGCCCCTCACGATTCAGCATTAACCAGGGAACCACTTTGCCAAACTGGTCTGGTAAAAATGCAACTTGATACATTGCTTGGGGGTGGGGGCCAATGGGTTTGTCATGCCAACGCCCAAGCTGCACGTCAAACTGAGTCAATCCTTCTCGTACACGCGCTGCGGCATCGCGATTATCAGCGCCGAAGTAAATATGTCCATGAAAACCAACGATGTTAATGGTGTCTTCTTTCATCATTTTCAGTGGATTATTGAGCAGAAATCAACAACTTTATATTAGCTTAACTTGCTGGATATTTTATTCACTCCTGTAAACTCCTTAAGTTGATATGTCCTCAGTCTTTGCTTTTTTGGTTTTATGCTACGACAATACCAGTATACTCTCTGATTCTCTATCTCCAAACTGACTAATGATGTCGATTTACTCTCGCAGAATTTGAACAATTTTAGATGTTGAGCAATTGCAAACACGGAGATAAATAAATTTGGGAGGATGGTCGTAAAGTAAACTCCGTTGATAAAAGTCAGAATCTTTGGAAACAATCACAAAGTCATTGGTCTTTGCATATTCCCAGATTTCTGCATCATCAGTATTTGTCAGTCCTAGGGTTTTGACATGAACAGAATCGGGATACAAACCGATAATTCTCTGAAGAATTCGGTCGGAGAGGTTTTCGTCGAATAGCAGTTTCACAGGGATGCCACAAATAACTTTTTTTCACGATCGGCGGCAAAAGCAAGGCAGGCTTTGATGTCTGCCGAAGTTAATTCTGAAAAATCTTCGAGAATTTCTGCTTCCGTCATGCCACCGGCGAGATATTCTAAGATATCGTAGACGGTGATTCGCATTCCCCGAATACATGGTTTGCCACTGCGTTTTCCCGGTTCAATTGTGATGATGTCGTGGTAGTCCATAAAGCAATGTTTTGTACTAATAAGCGTAATTATAACTGCAAATAATCCTGGTTGGTTTAGGTCAGGATTTCAGGTTTGAGCAAGTAGTGAGAAAAAAAGAACCCTGTCGTTGAAAGTAGTCAAGGCGGATCAGTTTTCTCATGGTCTGCGGCAAAAGCAAGACAGGCTTTGATGTCTGCCGAATTTAGTAGGGTTTTCCACCAATAAGACTCCAAAATTGGCGGCAGTCCGATCGACACGGGGCGATCGACTCGACACCACAAGCAAGGCTACAAAATGCACCATCTGGCGGGGTCTAGCGGGTTTTGGGATGATTCCACCTGTGGCAGTAGCAAGGCTGGCAGAGTTGCATCACAGGCAAAGTTTGCGGGTCTAACGTCTGGCAAGGTTGCCACGGTCGGAGCGATCGGATTGGAGCGGTGGCGGTCTAGCTTTTTTGCTTCACACTTGCACCTTGCAACCCACAGCTTTTTTAAAAACTGGGAGTGTGTGGGAGCGGTGGCACACAGAGAGCGGTGAGTGCGCGGTCGGAGAGGTGAGAACGCGGTGAGTGCGGTGAGAGCGCTCGGAGCGGTGAGAGCGCGGTTCGGATGGACGTTTGGAAATCAGTATAGATTTATAGTTGCTAATCTTCTAAGTAAAAAGCTATCATTATTACGCTTTTTCAAAAATCAAAATAATATGCTTTCCCAATTACCAGGTATTTATTTTTTGTTAGGTGCTGCATTGTCTAACGTCTCGTTATTAATTAGTAGTATTATTAATAATAATTTTGTGTTAGGTGCTGCATTGTCTAGCCTCGCGTTATTAATTAGTAATTGTATTAATAATAATTTTCAATTGAAGCGAGAAAGAGAACAAAGAATTTGGCAAGAAGAGAGCGAGCGACAAAAATGGTATAGAGAACAAATTTATGAAAATTATAGAAAAATGATTCATATTTTGACAAGTTATCTACAATTACAATTTGAAACTGAAAATGAAAGAACAGTAGAATCAATCATAAGAATACATCATTTATACTTTGAGTTTTCGTCTGAATTTTACATGACAACATGGGGTCATCCTAATAAAGATTCTGAAGAATTTAAGAAACAAACGAATGAAGTTTTAGATAATTTTCAAAACGATCCTGTGGCTGCGCGGCTCATGATAATTAATATAATGGAGGAAGACCCTAGAATAAAAGATGTGAATAAATGATTTTCCCCGCCTAGCTTATTTTATAGCGGTTTGACGCTCTATAAAATGAATATTACTAAGAGCTAAAGGATATGACCCGAAAAGAAGCGGTGCGAAGAATTGAATGGGCTGCTAAGAAAAAATTGAAGGAACTGGATTTGTCTGAATTGGGGTTGGAGGAATTTCCGCTGGAGATTGTCAGGTGTACGCATCTAACACGGCTTAACCTTCGTAGCAATAAAATTACCTCTATCCCAGATGTGCTAGGGCAACTGTTGAATCTGACACGGCTTAACCTCCGTGACAATCAGATTACCTCTATCCCAGATGTAATCGGGCAACTGTCGAACCTGACATGGCTTGGACTCTGTTACAACCAGATTACCTCTATCCCAGATGTAATCGGGCAACTGTCGAACCTCACAGAGCTTTGGATTACTGACAATCATATTACCTCTATCCCAGATGTAATCGGGCAACTGTCGAATCTGACAGAGCTTTGGATTTATAACAATAGGATTACTTCCATCCCAGATGCACTCGGACAACTGTTGAATCTAACACGGCTTGTAATCAGTCACAATCAGATTACCTCTATCCCAGATGCGCTCGGGCAACTGTCGAACCTGAGAGAGCTTCACCTGAGTAACAATGAGATTACCTCTATCCCCAAGGCACTCGGGCAACTGTTGAGTCTGACATGGCTTGATATTGGTAACGAATGGTTCCCCGTGTCGAATCGGACAGGGTATAACCAGATTACCTCCATCCCCGAAGCACTCGGTCAACTGTCGAACCTGACATGGCTTGACCTCCGTAATAATAGTCAGATTGCTTGTATCCCAGAGGCAATCGGGCAACTGTCGAATCTGACACGGATTGACCTTAATAATAATCAGATTGCTTGTATCCCAGAGGCAATCGGACAACTGCCAAATTTGACATCCCTTTATCTTGCTCATAATCAGATCACCTCCATCCCAGAAGTGATCGGGCAACTGTCGAGTTTGGCAATACTTTCCCTTGGTGACAATCAGATTACCACTATCCCAGACGTGATCGGGCAACTGTCGAATCTGGAAGACCTACTCCTCCCTAACAATCAGATTGTTGAAATCCCGGAGGTGATTCGCAGCATCAAGAATTTGAAAAAACTAGATTTGCGAGGTAATCCGCTGCCCATTCCCCCGCAAGTTCTGGGGCAGGGTCAAGACGATGAAGGTTGTGGTGATTTGCGAACAATTCTAGATTTTTACTTCCACACACGCAATCTAGCCCTACCTGAGCTAGATGCTGAGCGCCAGAAAATTGAATCTGAGGGATATTTTGACGCTGAAACTCTTCAAGACGCCAGACAACGGATAACTGCTTCTATTGTGCAGCGACAGGGACAGGCTGGATTTAGACGTAAGTTATTAATTGCTTACGGTGGTCGATGTCCAATAACTGATTGTGATGTAGAGTCAGCTATCGAAGCGGCACATATAATACCATATCAAGGTACTCAAACCAATCATCCAACAAACGGCTTACCACTCAGAGCCGACATACACACTCTCTTCGATTTGTATCTACTTTCAATTCGACCAGATACCAAGGAAGTTGTAATTGCCCCTGAACTCGTTGGTACTTGTTACCAAGATTTGGCTGATCGGAAACTGGCTTTACCACAGGATCAAAAAACAGCACCAAATCAAAACGCTCTTAGCAAGCATTATGAAGCTTTTCTCAGCAAATGCAAAAGTGGTCAGCTAAAACGGTTATAAGGTCTAGATAGGGAAATTTGAGGCAGAGCCTCATGGAATGCGTTCCCAGGCTAAGGCCTGGGAACGAGCAAACACCTACGCTTTGCGCTTCCGACGGCGAATCAGCACACTCATTACTTGGTTCGGATTAGCTGCACGTTGTACGGGACTCCAATCGCCAACTTGGGCAAATCCCAGGCGGTACAAGGTGAGTATGGTTTCCCTGACACCCGATTGCGAACCTGTCACCGTTACACACACCACATCCTGTTCCGATTCTGCTGCTGAGTCGTCATTTGGCCGAGCCTCTTCGAGGGCTGCGCTAACGAATTTGTTGTCGTCAGGCAAGAATTCCTGTGACATAATTATGTTCTCCTGGTTTTAGGTTTTCTAGAAAAACCCAAAAACCCAGCCGCCCCGCTTTTCAACGCATAGCAGGGCGGCTACAGAGAGTGTTATCATACTCCGTTAGCCTCCAGACTGCTGATACCAGTTTGGCGGTTAGCTGTCCATTGCTGTTGGTAGCAGCTTTGGGCAGTGCAACTAGATTTTTGGGCGACGCGGGCTACTTCCTCTACAAGCAAAGCAACCTCTAACTTCAAAGCGTAGCCGCAGACGGGGGCCTGTGTCAATCCATTTGGGATTTGGGATTTGGGAAAGGTGCGTCAGCTTTGAGGTTGCTTCACTACCTTCGCAATGACAGAAAATCCTAGTACGTGCATCCAGGATTAACTGGTTCCCAGGCTAGAGCCTGGGAACCAGCAATCGCCTACTTCCTAGGCTTTGCGCTACAGTTATAATATTAAAATCAATTTAAAAAGTGCGATCGACCCCGCTATCATCAGCCCAAAAACTTGCACTCAAGGATAATTATGCTGCACAATCTTCAGCAATCTCACGAACAAGAGATACAGACGATTACTCAAGTTTTGGGAAAAATCACCAACCGCACGGCGGATCAGATTAAACCATTACTAGATGCGATGCTCAAACAGCTAATTGAACCTCAACAACCTCCATTTTATGAAACAGCTACCCCAATAGAATGGTCAATAGCATTTCAAGAATGGGTTGACAGTCATCGTACCCTAAATCTCCCCACTCTTTCAGATGAAGCTATTAGCAGAGAGAGCATTTATGGAGACAGAGGTTAAATGCCGTTTCTCGTAGATACAAATATACTGCTACGTAGCATCGATACAGCACACCCAATGAATCCTGATGCCGTTAATGCCGTGATTACTCTGCGCGATCGCGGGGAACAACTTTATATCGTACCCCAAAATTTGATCGAGTTTTGGAACGTTTGCACGCGCCCGATCCAGAGAAATGGATTAGGGCGTACTGCAACAGAAGCAGAGGCAGAAATTAATCGCTTAAAACAGCTTTTTCCTCTGTTGTTGGATACCGAAGCAATTTATCAAGAATGGGAGCGACTGGTGATAACACATAAGGTTATAGGTGTCAATGTTCATGATGCGCGGCTAGTTGCTGCTATGCTAGTTCATGGTTTAACCCATATCCTAACTTTTAACATTGCTGATTTCGCTCGTTATTCACAAATTACGGCTGTTAATCCTCCAACTGTAAAGCCTTGATTAATTGGGAATTTAACAGAAATTCTACTCCGAGCAAAGAACAGGCAAGATGCCTGTTCCACAAAAAGCTAATTTGATTGTGGGAAGTAGGAGTTGGGCATATTGCCCGCCCTTAGATTTTACCGGGTGTTAGCAAAATTAGCTGTTTTGATAAGATCGATCGCACTTCATCCAATCCCATATCCACATCCGCCAAAATCTCTCCCACAGTTCGGGTATTGCAACCTTGCAAAAACTCAAATTCAGCACTTGACAAATTGATCAATTGGTAGTTGCAATCAAACACTTGTTGACTAGGCCAACCGTGCATACAACTACTCAACTCTGGAATTGCCGCCAAAAGTGCCTGATCGTCCGACCAATCAATTTTATTAACAGGCTTTTTGCCCAAGAAAAACTCGTAATGAGTGATTTCCGTATCCAACAATTCAATTAATCGATAAAGCTCCCGTTCCGTCAAACCCTGAGCTCTTTCTATCAATTCCGGCGCTTTCCCCAAAAGTCTTTCTAACTGCCAATATCCCGGATTTGAGAAACCGATAAATTCCAATCCCGAAGCGTCAATTAACTCGAACAAAGTCTCAATATTGTAGTCAATTTCCTGCGGGTGAACGTACATATCAGCAAAACATTCGTCCCGCTGATTTTCTCCTGCCCAACGCTGTTTTTCGTACTTGACAAGACGGTTGTTTTCTGGTAAAGAAGCAAAGATTTGACGACCGACTTTGACGCCATCGGGATAGTCACCTTTTTGCGGGCCTTGGAGAAGGGCGATCGCCCTTTGCATCAGTTGAATTTCCCAGCGTCCGAGCTCAGCATACACAAAAATGTGCATCAAACCCCCCTCCGCCAACTTCGCCGCCAGCGCTTGAATGCCCCGGATCGGATCGGGTAAGTGGTGCAGCACGCCCACGCAGTTGATCAAATCAAACTCGCCCTCTAACTCGGCGGCATCGTACAAGCTGAGGTGGCGAAAATCAGCTTCGCGCGCTCCCGATCGCCGACACCGTTCTTGTGCTACTTTCAAAGCACCCGCACTCAGGTCGATCGCCGTCACCGAAGCTTCGGGATTGAGGTGAATCAGATAATCCGTGCTCGAACCAGTGCCGCAGCCAGCATCTAAAATCCGAACATCTAGTTTTGGCGGCTTTTGGCCGGTGCAAAAATTGTAAGCATCAGGCCAACTCCAGCGCCAGTTGTACCCTGGCGGCGGTTCATCTGACAAAGGATCGGGCGGGAAAGGGAAAGTATCGTAAAGCCGCCGCACGGCAGCACTGATATCAGGCGTAGTATCCATAAGTGAGGTAATAGTGCGTGGGTTTTGAGATTGGTTGTCAGTAGCTACGGGGTAACACGGCTACGCCAAGCACTTCTTTTGCTGCGTTACTCGCCACAAAAGTGTCGCTGCGCGATAGTTTGGCAAGCCTGAAACAGAGGGATCGGGCGATCGACTAACCCCTGGTAGCCAAGCCCTGACAGCTTCTGCGTAATAAAACTTATCATTTTTTCTCATATAAGCTCTCTTAAATCTATACAATAAATCTCGACAGGCTTTTTAACAAATAAGGACTGTCAATAACCCACCGCTGAACTGTCGGGTAAAGCGGAGGCGTCTTTCCGCAGAAAGTCAAAAGCCCCGAAACAGGCAGAAGAAAATTTTTGATTTTCTTTTCCTTTAATTCAAGGCACTGGCTACAATCGCCCAAAGGCAACTCTCCTGCCGAGTCTTTTTTTCCACGGGTATGCCGGCGGAGTGCAGCGGAGGGAGTACCCCGTGCCTGCCTTCGGATAGGACATTTCCCCGCAGGCAGAAAGATGAAACCAAAACATTTTAATCTAAGAAAGTAAGCGCGCCCGAACCTCGTGACAGGTAAAGGCAAAAAGTAAACAAAGCAAAAATACCTACTTTGACCTGCATCAGAAGGCAAGGTTAGTCTGGTTAAATGCTGCAACTATTTGGATAGGGAGCTAAGGAGTCTAATGACTGTAAAAGCAAGTGGTGGAAGCTCGGTTGCGCGTCCGCAACTATATCAAACTGTACCGGTCGCAACAATTTCGCAAGCAGAACAGCAAGACCGCTTTCTACAGCGGGGCGAACTCAGCGAACTGGCAAGTTATTTCAGTTCAGGGGCTCTTCGGATCGATATCTCTGCGACGCTGACCCAAAACTCGGAACTGATAGTATCCCGCGCAGCCAACCGGATTTTTACCGGCGGTTCCCCGCTGGCATTTTTGGAAAGACCACAAGAACCTGCGATGGCTGTAGCAGGGGCGGCTCGCGGCGGCTCGGCGAATGTCTCTGAAGGCATGAAACTGGGAAATGTCACCTACGTTGAAAGCCGCGCAGGCGGTGGCAACGGCGGTGGTGGCGGCGGTGGTTTCTTGGGGCTAGGAAATCTATTTTCTGGCAACGGTGGCGGCTACAGCGGCCCAATCCCAGCAGGATTTCAGCCGATCAATGTCTCGCGCTACGGCCCGGGCAACATGACCAAATCTCTGCGCGACTTGAGCTGGTTTTTGCGCTACATCACCTACGCGATCGTAGCTGGCGACCCGAACATTATTTCGGTGAACGTGCGCGGATTGCGGGAAATCATCGAAAATGCTTGCTCTTCGGCGGCCACAATTGTGGCAATGCAGGAAATGAAGGCAGCATCTTTGGGCTATTTCAGAAACAATGCAGAGGCAAGTGCGATCGTCGGACAGTATTTCGACGTAGCAATTACCGAATTCAAAGCTCCCACACCCTCAGACAAGGTGCGGCAGCGCGAAAGCAACGACCAGCAAGGCTTGCAACTGCCTCAAATCTACTTCAACGCAGCCGAGCGACGATCGAAATTCGTCATGAAAACCGGTCTGTCTTCGGCAGAAAAGCTAGAAGTAATCAAAGCAGCTTACCGCCAAGTATTCGAGCGCGATATTACCCGCGCATACAGCCAAAGCATTTCTGACTTGGAATCCAAGGTCAAAAATGGCGAAATCTCGATGAAAGAGTTTATTCGCCGCCTTGGCAAATCTCCTCTGTACCGTCAGCAATTCTACGAGCCGTTTGTCAACAGCCGCGCTGTAGAACTTGCCGCCCGCCACTTCCTCGGCCGCGGTTTGAGCTCGCGGGAGGAATTTAGCAAGTATTTTGCGATCGTCAGCAAAGGCGGCCTGCCAGCCCTCGTAGACGCGATGGTTTATTCGCAAGAATATTCCGACTACTTCGGCGAAGAAACAGTGCCTTACCTGCGCGGTTTGGGCCAAGAAGCTCAGGAGTGTCGCAACTGGGGCCCGCAAATTGATTTGTTCAATTTCAGCGCTCCGTTCCGCAAGGTTCCTCAGTTCATCACCTTGTTTGCCGGCTACACCCAGCCTCTGCCAGACCAACACGTTTACGGTGTCGGCAATGACCCCTTAGAAATTCAGTTCGGCGCGATTTTCCCGAAAGAAACTCGCAACCCCAAGAGCCGTCCCGCTCCCTTCGGAAAGGACACCCGCCGTATCCTGATCCGTCAAGGTGCGGGGATTGACAATCAGTTGAGCAATCCGGCTGCTCGCGGTGCTGCTCCTGGTTCTCTGGGCCCCAAGGTCTTTAAATTAGACCAGTTACCGAGCAACTATGTTGCTTCCAAGAAAACTGCCCGCGGTGCCTCCAGCAGCTACAGCAATGCTTCCAGTGTCAAATATACCGAAAGTTCCACCCAAGCTGTGATTCGGGCAGCTTACCTGCAAGTGTTCGGTCGCGACGTGTTCGACGGCCAGCGCCAAAAGGTGGCGGAAATTAAGCTGGAAAACGGCGAGATTCCGATGCGCGAGTTTATTCGGATGTTGGCGAAGTCTGACGTGTTCCGCAATATGTACTGGAGCAAGCTCTACGTTTGTAAGGCGATCGAGTACATTCACCGCCGACTCCTGGGACGCCCTACCTACGGCCGCCAGGAAATGAACGCTTACTTTGACATTTGCGCCAAGAAGGGTTTCTACGCGCTGGTCGATAGCATCATGGACAGCATGGAGTACAACGAAGCTTTCGGGGAAGATACAGTACCCTACGAGCGCTATGTGACTCCCGGTGGTTTGTCGATGCGGACGATGCGATCGGGTTCCGTCGCTGAACAAAATGTCCAAGCTCAGACGCCAGAAACTCCTCGGTTTATCGAACTCGGTGCAGCAGGCAATCGAGGCGATATCGAGTTGCAAAGTCGGATTGCTCAAGGTGTCAGCAAGCGGCGTGAACAAACTAAGATGTTCAAGCTGACGACTACTTCTGACAAAGTAGCTTTGAAAACTTTAATTCAAGCTGCTTACCGTCAAATTTTTGAACGCGATTTAAACCCCTACGTTGTGAAGAATGAATTCACGGCGCTGGAAAGCAAACTGGGCAACAATGAAATCAATCTCAAGGAGTTCATTGAGGCTTTGGGCTGCTCGTCGCTGTACATCAAACAGTTCTACGCACCTTATCCCAATACTAAGGTGATTGAGTTGGGTACGAAGCACTTCTTGGGCCGTGCTCCCCGCAATCAAGCGGAGATTCGGACTTATAACCAAATCTTGGCAAGTAAAGGGATTAAGGGCTTTATCAACGCGATGTTGAACAGCGTTGAATATGCTGAGGCTTTTGGTGAGGATACTGTTCCTTACCGCCGCTTCCCGACTCTACCGGCTGCTAATTTCCCGAATACTGAAAGACTGTACAACCAGTTGACTAAGCAGAATGGTGAAATTGTGGTTCCGAGTTTTGAGCCTGTGGCTGCGATCGACAGAAGCTAGATTGATTTGAGGTTTGAGATGTGAGATTACTGCTAATTTAACATCTCAAATTAGTTGAAGGGCTGGTATAATTGCCAGCCCTTTTTTTATAGGATATTCACTTTGGGCGATAGAGGTCGCGGAGGATTGTGATTTTGTAGTAAGAGACTGGATATCGTTTATTACATCCAAAATCTTTAAGTGTTTTTCTCGTTCCCACGCTGAGCCTGGTAACGCATATCCAGAGGCTCTGCCTCGTGTTTATACAATTATTGAAATTGGTAAAATTCTAGCATCAGTTTTATTCTTGGCTGTAGTTTTTCCCAACTTTCAAGTTTACGTTGTTGCGAGCCAGAGGCTGGTTACAGGTCAAAACCTCGCTTCAGCAGGTGTACCCGAACGAATGGTAAGATTTATGGAAAATAGCGCTGTCAGTCGATTTTAGATTTTAGATTTTAGATTTACTCCACAGATGAATCTCTGACCTTGAACAAGAGTCTAAAATCTTGATCTCTCTACGACTGTTGTCCTTCGCAAGTATCGGTTTTTGCTCGGTGTTAAATCTGCTGAATCGGTGCAGCCAACAGTTTTAAATTTGCCACTGGATTTGCTGCAGCAATTAGATTTGAGGTTTGAGATTTGAGTTGATCTTGACTTGATAACCGCATCGGGGCGGGTGCAAGTTCCAGCCCTTTATCTATTCGGTTAACCGTACTCAAATAGCCACTTTGACGCGAGAACATTACCGCCCACTCTTCGTCTTTGATTTGAATATACAAAATCGTGGCACAGACAGATCGATAGCCTAGTTATCGGGTATTAGTGACTTCCCTTCATTCCCTGTGGGCAAAAATTAGGTATAATTGGTTAGCGCCTATTATGATAAAAATTTTCCCAAAAAATACCACGCTAGGTCAGATCTAAAGCGCGATAGTGATGAGCCATTCCCAATCTCAAATCTAAAATTGTATGAGCTACATCAAGATATTGACCGCAAAATAAAACAGCAGAATAAACGAACCACTTGTTCTGATTAGTAAAGTAGCGAAACGAATAAGCTATTAGGGCATAATGTAGTTTTGAGCGAACAGGGTATGGAACTAAATTTACAGAAATTTTATAGCGCCTGCAATCCCAGCTACACCCTGGCAGTAGCAAATCAACAAGACCGACAATACTATATCGATTTCTCTTCAGTGCGGGGCGGCACAATCGTAGAACAATTGGAGCGCACCATCAGCCGTCTGTCCCCCGATGCACCTACCTGTCAACTATTCACCGGTCACATCGGCTCTGGTAAATCAACTGAATTGCTGCGGCTGCAAGCTCAATTGCAGCAACAAGGATTTCATGTTGTTTACTTTGAGTCGAGTAAAGACTTAGACATGGCAGATGTAGATATCACTGACATTTTGTTGAGCGTTGCTCGTCAGGTGAGCGAAAGCATTGAGAAAATGAAAATCAAGCTGCAACCGACGGGTTTTAAAGCTTTGCTCAAAGGGGTTGCTGATGTTTTTCAAACTCAAATAGACTTGAGCGCTGAAGCTAATGTCCCGGGTTTTGGGGAGATAAATGCCAGCACGGAGGGAGAGTTTTCTCTGGCCCTGGGAATTGGCAAAATTACTGCTAAAGCGAAAGATGCTCCGAATCTGCGATCGGAGTTGAGGCAATATTTGGAGCCGCGAACTAACGTAATTTTAGATGCGCTTAATAAGGAGTTGCTAGAACCGGCTAACAAAGAACTGAAACGCCAAGGGAAACAAGGACTTGTAGTAATTATCGATAATCTCGATCGCATACACCTGTGCGCGAAACCGACGGGGCGGCTGCAGCCGGAATACCTGTTTGTCGATCGCGGCGAACAATTGGCAAGACTAAATTGCCACGTCGTGTATACAATTCCTTTGGTACTGATTTTCTCTAACGATTTGGGCCAGTTGACCAATCGATTTGGGGTAGATCCGAAGGTTTTGCCGATGGTGCCGGTGCAGTTGAGCGATGGTTCAGAGTGCTCTGAGGGTGTGGAATTGCTGCAGCAGATGGTTCTGGCGCGGGCTTTTCCGACGGTGCACCCTTCGCAGCGCTACGCTTTGGTTGGTAAAGTTTTCGACTCTGCGGAAACTCTCGATCGCCTGTGTCGAGTCAGCGGTGGTCATGTCCGCAATTTGCTGCAACTACTGTATGGCTGTCTGCAGAAACAAGACCCTCCTCTGTCGCGGGAAACTTTGGAAAATGTGATCGTCCAGCGCCGCCACCAGCTTACTTTGGCGATCGAACCTGATGAGTGGCAATTGCTGCGCCAAGTATCCGTTACCAAAACTGTGAACGGGGAAACTAAATACCAAATATTGCTGCGGAGTCTCTGGGTGTTTGAATACCGTTACGGCGAAGATTATTGGTTTGATGTCAATCCGATTTTGGCTGACGCCAAAGAGTTTCGGCAAACAGTTGAGAGTTGACAGTTGACAGTTAACAGTTGACGGTTTACAGTCACTCGGCGAGGAAAATCGCTTCTGAACCAACGAAGTTCACTCCTAGCCGACTAAAGAATAAGGGCCCAACTGTAGCAGGATCTGGTATGAAAACTAACAAAACTCAACAGTCAACCGTTAACAGTCAACAGTCAACAGTCAACTAACAAAAATGATTAAAGGCACTACTAAACTGTTGGGAGTAATTGGTCATCCCGTCGAACATTCTCTGTCGCCGGCGATGCACAATGCTGCTATTTCCCACTTGGGAGTCGATTTTGTTTACTTGCCGTTTCCGGTAAAACCAGGGGATTTAAAAGTTGCTCTTGCAGGATTTGCGGCGATCGGCGTTCGGGGATTTAGCATCACGATTCCGCACAAACAAGCAATCCTACCGCTGTTGTCGGAAGTTTCCCCGATCGCCAGATTGATCGGCGCAGTCAATACCGTATACCTAACTGACAAAGGTTGGTGCGGCACAAATACTGACGTTGAAGGCTTTCTAGCGCCGCTGCAAACCCCCCCAACCCCCCCTTACCAAGGGGGGGCTAAATACGCGACCTCTCCCTTAGAAACGGGCAATATGGCTGTGGAATCCTGTCCACCCCCTTACCAAGGGGGGGCTAGGGGGGGTTCCGATTGGAGTCAGAAAGTAGCAGTAATTTTGGGGAATGGCGGGGCGGCGAGAGCTGTTGTGGCTGGATGCGCTCAATTGGGATGTGCAGAGATTCACGTTGTCGGCCGCAGCGAACAAAATTTAGGGGAATTTCAGCAGAGTTGGGTCAATTCTCCGATGCCCGTGCAGAATTTGCAGGTTCATACTTGGAATAATTTGTCAAGGTTAATCTCGCAAGCAGATTTGCTGGTGAACACGACGCCTGTGGGGATGTATCCGCAGGGGGAAAAGTCGCCGGTTGCGGCTGGTGAGATCGATCGAATTTCAGCAGGTGCGATCGTCTACGATTTAATTTACACCCCTAACCCTACCCAGTTTCTCAAAGATGCACAGCTTCGCGGAGCGCGAGCTATTGACGGACTCGAAATGCTAGTTCAACAAGGAGCAGCCGCCTTAAAAATTTGGCTCAACAAAGAATCCGTCCCAGTTGATGTGATGCGCCAAGCCTTGCGGCAGCATTTAGGCTTAAGCTAAGTAGCAATTTACAACTGAATTCGCGCTAAGCTGAGGATTAAAATATACTTGCGCTGCAATTTATGAAATTTCGAGCTATCAGCCTTTTTTTTGCTACTTGCCTGATCGGAATTTTTAGTTTGGTATTCACTCCACCTGCTTGGGCTCTAACGCAGATTAAACTTTCCGACCTTTCTTATCGCGAATGCCCTGCCCAAATGGGAGAAGGAACAGTCACCAGCGGCAGTTCTATGGAAGCTAACTGCTTTTTGATTACTGGGAAAGCTGAAAATAGCACCGGCAAACCAGTTGTCAATGCCGATATTTTCGGCCGCATTTATGATGCCGACGACAATCCGGTGATGCAAAACCGGACTCGCTTGGGTTCTATAGAAGAAGTTCCTCCCGGAGTTAGCGATTTTCAGCTCAGAATTTCGGTTGCAGCCAATCAACGAACACCTTTGAAGCTCAAACAATTTAAAGCTACAGGTTTTACTGGCGTGGTTCGCCGCTAACGAAACTCTTTGAGATTTTAGATGGCTGATTTGAGATTTTGGGTTGGCTGCCGGTGAAATTGCGATGCAGTTTTCGATTTGAGATTTGAGATTTGATATCGTTTCCGGTTGGATGGGAATGATCAAGTCAAGGTGAATAATTCCACATTTCCCCACTCCCCACTCCCCACTTCCCATCATTCCGGTAACACCGGAATTGATAGGAGATTGTTGAGTTGCCAACAATTTCTCATTTCTAATGTACGATGAACTCCCCAGCTTTTCAACCGGGGAGTTAATCTAAAAATGTCAAATCTAAAATTTAGTTGCAAACAGCTAGGTCTGCCAAACAATTTACGCTCAATGCTGAAAAACTTAAGCTTTTCAAACTACAAGGATGTTTGCAAGCTGGTCAAAAGACCGATCAAGAATTCCGAGCCGAACTGAAGTACAAAAAACGCAATCAGTGGCGAAAAGTCAATCCCTCCCAAGGGGGGGATAATCGATCGGAATAGATTGAGGTAAGGGTCTGTTAACTGACTCAAAATCGAAAACGGGGGGTCGTACCAATTGATATTGGGGAACCAGCTTAACAGCACCCGGAAAATCATCAGGACTAGATAGATTTGCAGAAATGTTGCTAGCGTGGTTGCCAAAAGGCCTATTGAAGAACTCATAAATTTTGCTTGTAGTTTGAGTAAGGTTTACAGACACTTTAACTGTGAGTTTAGCATAGCTGGGGGAGTGGGGGGAGTGGGAGTGGGGGGGAGTGACAGAGGAGGGAGAGGCTTAGATGGGGAGAGGGGGAGCGTTTTTGTTGTTCCTTGTTCCTTCTGTCTCCCCCTTTTAGCTGGAAAGATGAAGAGAGAAATGTGGGACAATTGACCGATCGCCCGCATGGATCTGCCCGACTAATCTAAAATTTTAAATGGATTCAGGAGTCTTGGGCGATCGAACCCTCGCCGCCCGGCGCCGGCGCGTTGCCGTTTACGTCGCCGAGTTGCAGCCGCACGTCATCTATTGCCTGATTTAGCTGGGCAATTTTATCTTCTAAACTCAGCCTTGCTACTTCCATGCTGTCGGCTTCGAGTTGACCGGCTTTCCTCTGGCGGATCTTTCTTGTCTTTGCTTCTGAAGGTTCACTCAGCAAAGCTTCAGCAGCGCGCCGCGACAGCACCGCGCCCAAAACTGCACCCACCAAGCCACCAACTGCGGCTCCGGCAATAAATCCCCCTGTAAAACCCTCTCGATTGCTCATGGATCAACTCAACTGCGCGATATTTCTTTGATTTGTTTATTTTGACACTCTCCCGGTGAGAAAGCGGCAGACGATCGTTCGATTTTAGATTTTAGACTTTTGATTAAAGAATTGAGAGGGCGATCGGGAAAATGAGCCGGAGGGACAAAAGCCCAAAGGGGCATCAAGTCGGTTAGTTGTCAGTTGACATCCTCACCGCCCTTGAAGGGCGGCGATTCCAGAAATCACTTTCTGGGCTTTCTCTTTCGGCGACTCGACTTACATTGAGGAGTTTCCTCACCAATGCAGAGGTCGATGTCTCCAGAGACGTTTAACGTTCCCGTGTGCCCCACGGTACGGAGTCCTAGTTCAAGTATGTTGATAGCTGCATTCCAATCTCTATCCTGCATATGCCCACAATGAGGACATCTATGAGTGCGTTGACTCAACGACTTCTTGACAAGTTCCGTACAGTTAGAGCAGTTGGCGCTGGTGTAGTGAGGTGGAACAGCTACTGTCACCACACCGAACACCTTGCCGAAATACTCCAACCAACTGCGGAAGTTAGACCATGCCGCATCAGAAATAGACTTGGAAAGCTTGCTGTTTTTTACCATATTCCGCACCATCAAGTCCTCGTAGGCAACCAAGTCGTTAGACTGGACTACGCACCTTGCCAACTTCACGGCAAAGTCTTTACGCTGCCTACTTACCTTGAGGTGCTTCCGGCTCAAGCGATTTCTCGCTTTGGCTCTGTTCTTAGAGGGTTTCTCGGTATGAGAAAGTCTACGTTGCAGTCGCTTAAGGGATTTTTCGGACTTTCTCAAATGGCGGGGATTATCAACGGTTTGACCGTTGGAATCGGTGTAGAAGTGAGTCAATCCAACATCAAGACCAATGGTTTTACCTGTGGGTTCTCTCTTCTGGATCCGTTCAACGTCAAGACAAAACTGGACGTAGTACCCGTCGGCTCTACGAACAACTCGAACTCGCTTAATCTGCTTCAACTGGTAGAAATGCAAGTCACGGGTTCCCCACAGTTTAAAACTTCCAGCCTCAAACCCGTCGCTGAACGTGATAGCTCTCCTATCCTCAGACAGCTTCCATCCCGTTGTTTTGTATTCAACAGAACCGTGGGTTCGCAAGCGCTTGAATCGTGGGAAACCCTTCTTCCCTGGCTTGACTTTTTTGCAGTTGTCGTAGAACCGAGTGATAGCAGACCAAGCTCGTTCGGCAGAAGCTTGTCTGGCTTGGGAGTTAAGTTTTCCAGCGAACGGGAATTCTTGAGCGAGAACAGCGCAATAAGCACTCAACTCATACTTCCCGATGCCTTTGTTGTCCATCCAGTATCTGATGCAACTATTCCGAACGAATCGAGCAGTACGAATGGCTTCATCAATCCGCTCATACTGCTCCTTCGTCCCCTCAAGTTTTGCCTCAAATACCAGCATATTTACGCTAACATTACTCGCGTAACTATAACATCTTTAGAGAAAGCCGTCCTAGAAGGACGGGGCTTTAGACCGAATTTTTCGGTAAGGCGAGGATTCCGACTTCAGAGTTAAAGCGGATCATTTCCAAAGATCGATCGCCATAAAGATCTTCAATGTGTTCCAAGCAGCACTCGATCGCGAAATCGTTCAATTCAGCCGGCTCAACGCCGTACATTTCCTGAAACACTTCTGAGTCTACCCGACAAAAGCGCGGTCGATCGGCATAAATTCCGCATTCTCGGCTCACTTTGTCAAAATTTATACACCAACCGTCATCTCCGACTAAGCTCAAATAGACCGCTAATTCGTCTTCAGATAAATACTCGTCTAAGTCTGGGCGCTCTGTTGGGTCGAGGTAACAACAAGCACCGCACTGCTTTACGCAACGCCAAGTAGCCATAGTTTGATTTTAGATTTTAGATTTTAGATTTTAGATTTTAGATTCGGAGCATTATGTGGAAAATGCCAAACTTTAGGAAATTGGGGCTCTTAAAGTATATCAATTGCCAGGGCCCGCCGGAGACGGATATCCCGAAAGGGGGTTCGATTTGAGATTTGAGATTTGAGATTGGGGGGAGTTTCCGGGAAGGGGCATCAAGTCCCTGATTTCCTGTGACTGAGAGGTCGATCGTAGTTTACATTTTGTTGAATTTTGTAAAGTTCCTTAAAAAATATGGTCGATCGCCCGGTAAAATCAGAAGCGGATTTTCTAATTCAACAATCTAGACTTAATCACTACAGTCAGGAGGACAAATGGACTTTATAACCGATCTTTTCAGTGGTCTGGGTGGTGTAGACTACCAACTCATTGTTCAGGTAGCTTTACTCGCAGCCGTCGTGCTTTCGGGCCCGATCGTGATTTTTCTCTTGGCAGCTAAAGGCGGCGATCTGTAATTATAGCACGCTCCGGGGCGATCGAGAGTTGGGAGTTTTGAGTTTTAAATTATTCAAAATTCACAACGCTCGATCTCCAATTTTCCCAGCAGCACGAGCTTTGTTATCAAATACCGAGTTATTAAATACCAAGGGCGTGTTTAGCAGTTTGAATCAAATTCTCAAAAAAAGGTAGAGATACATCGACTTCTCTAGCATCTTTGCGGGAGTTGCCTAACAAACCGATGTTTTGTCCGGGTGCAACAGCCAAAACTTGCCCTTGAGAGTTGCGAATTCTCAATTCCTCGATCGACCCGGCGGGAGACAGACTGCAAGAATAAGTGCGATCGCAATAATCAAACTCAACTTTTCCGAACTTTGGCAGCCTGGAAGTAGCAGCATCTGCGGGCAGCCGGACACCCAACAATTCTAACTCCACCGATGTCTTGCCATTAAAACTATTTTCCCGCAATCGGTAAGCAATATCAACCCGCCGAGGCAAAGGAAAATATTCCCCCCAACGCCAAGCAATCGCCTTCACACTAGCCGATACATTTCCATCTTGACTTGCAGTTAGTTTAACGTGACCTCCTTTACCAACAATTTTCTGTTCAGTTATGCAAACATTAGGCGTCCAAAATACAGGAGCCTTATTTTCAATCCCGCAAGGTTCCAGAGCATCAATTTGTCGGTAAAGGTCGAGATTGATCTCAGCCAAATTTGCCTGCACATCTACTGAAACCAGCGGTTTTAGGTGTTCCGGTTGCAAACATTGATTGGCAAAAATTGACAGTTGATTGCGAAATTGTTCGAGATTCTCAGCAGGCATAGAAAAACCGCCAGCCGCTTTGTGTCCGCCAAATTTAGTTAATAAATCCGCGCAAAAATTCAGCCCGTCAAATACATTAAACTCAGGAATTCCCCTCGCCGAACCCCTGATAATTTTATGGGCAACCGCCCCTACAGCCTCGTTTTCGCCAGCCTCATCCTCAAAAGTACCAATAAACACAGGTACGCCGTAGCGTTCCACTAACCGAGAAGCTACAATCCCGATCACCCCGTGGTGCCAACCGGGTTGCACGACAACTAAAACTCGTTCTTGCTGCAAATCGAGATCACTTTTCTCGCACCAAGCGATAGCTTCTTGCTCAATTTCCTGGCACAACTCCTGCCTGCGCTGATTAATTTGTTCGCACTGCATCGCGTTTTTGAGAGCCAATTCGCGATCGTCCGTGGTCAGCAACTCTATCACAATTTGAGGGTCAGCCAGCCGCCCCACAGCATTAATCCGGGGCCCAAGTCGAAAACCAATATCTTCAGGCTTTAAGGAATTATTAGTTTTATTTTGCGAGTTGAGAATTGAGGGACTTTCGGCACTTCCCGGCTGCACTCCAGCCACCTGAATCAAAGCCTGAATACCCGCCAATTGCGAGTGAGGCAACAGCCGCAAACCACGCTTTACCCAGCGCCGATTAACTCCAGTCAAAGGCGCTAAATCCGCAATAGTTCCCAAGGTAAATAACTCTAGCAGGGGATTTACCAACCCGCCAACTTTCTGCATATCCTGAGCCAAAGTAATCGCCAAAACATAAGCAACGCCTACGCCAGCTAAACCGCGATAAGGTGAAGATTCCGCGATTAATTTCGGGTTGAGAATAGCATCGGCAGGCGGCAGTTTTGGGGGTAAATCGTGGTGGTCTGTAATAATAACTTTGACACCGAGTTCTCGCGCTCTGGCAACCGGGCCGTAGGCTGCAATTCCGTTGTCAACCGTGAGAATGAGAGCGACACCTTCGGAGTGAAATTCTTCTACAATGCGATCGTTAATCCCATAACCTTCTCGCATCCGGCTGGGAATAGCATAATCCACATTCGCTCCCAGCAGCCTCAGAGCGCGTAGTAACAAAGCGGTGCTCGTCATCCCGTCAGCATCGTAGTCGCCGCAAATTGCAATTTTTTGCCCTCCCGAAATCGCCTCCCGCAACAATTTGACACTCGCAGCCAAATCTGGAAACTCATCCATTGGCGCGGGCAAAACCAGAGATTCCGGTTCGATAAACCCTTGCACTTCTTTCAGAGAGTCGATGCCCCGGTTAATCAGTACCTGTGCCAGCAAGGGCGACAAACCGATTTCAGCGGCAAACTGTTCGGCTTGCTGTGGTTGAGGCGAATAAATTTGCCACCGTTGGTTTGGCAATCGGTGAAAATGCGGAGGCACAGATGTCGGTAGCTCTTGCACGGAAGCTGAGGTTTAAAGATACATAGTTAATCTTACCGAATTAAGTCCCTCCGTCAATCAATTGTAGATTTTAGATTTTAGATTTTAGATTGAGCGTAAAGATGAGTTTTTTGGGTAAAATCCAAAGGTTGTTTGTAGGAAAGCTTTTTTCGGAAGCTCTCACCGCAGCCCAACATGGATACAAGCCCTGACAGCAGTCGTGGAGACGAAAAAATTTTAGACCAAAGTTCCAACCACCCAGATTTATCTGTGGAGTCAATCTAAAATCTCGAATCTCAAATCGACTCGCTGGAGCAGCAGAACTAAGTTCAGCAGGCATTTGCGCCGCCAGCCCTAGGGCGCAGACTACTAATTTAATGAGGAGACTTACATGAGTGGCGATCGACCGCCTTGGTTTAAAATTGCATTACAGGTTCGGGGGTCTGTCATTCCGTCAATTTTGCCCCGCGTTTTGCTGTGCGGCGGCTTTGGAGTTTTTATTTCCGTGCTGCACTTTTTTAAGTTGCCGGTTTCCATGCCCATTTTGTCGAGTATTGTACCGAGTATTGTCCTGGGTTTACTATTAGTTTTTCGGACAAATACAGCCTACGAAAGATTTTGGGACGGTCGAAAATTTTGGGGAACTTTAGTCAATAACGTCCGCAATTTGGCGCGCCAAATCTGGGTAGCAATTGAGGAAAAAGACCCGCAGGATATCGTAATCAAAAAGTCAGTCCTGCGCCTGTTACCTGCCTTTGCAGTGGCGCTGAAATTGCACTTGCGGCAACAATCAGCCAATCCAGAATTGGAGGCGTTAATGTCCCCAGCGCAGTACCAAAAGCTCAAATCAATGAACAATCCGCCCCTAGAAATTGCCTTTTGGATTGAGGATTATATGCACGAGCAGTACGAGCGCAATTGCCTCGATGTCTATCAGTTAACTGCTATGAATGAATTGCTCAACTCTATGATTGATGTATTAGGCGGCTGCGAGCGGATTTTGAAGACGCCTATCCCTTTGGCTTACGCGATTCACCTGAAACAACTATTGTTGCTTTACTGTTTGGCACTGCCCTTTCAAATGGTGAAAGATTTGAGTTGGGGAACCGGCTTAGTTGTGGCTTTAATTAGTTTTACTTTGTTCGGCATCGAAGAAATCGGCATTGAAATAGAAAATCCCTTCGGACACGATGACAATGATTTGCCTTTGGACAATATTTGTGCTGCCATGCAGCGCAATATCGACGATTTAATTTCTTTATCTCCTAGCGTTCACGAACAGGTGAAAGATAAGTAAATTCATTCCATTTTAGATTTAAGATGGGTATCAAAAATCTAAAATCGTATAACCTACTGGTTAATTTCTAACAATCAACCGCATTAACCCAGCCAATACTAACAATACAGGCGTCAGCCAATCTCCCCACCGCACGTACAAAGTCCGAGTTTGCCGCCGATAAATAGTAGCATCTCGGACTTCATAGGTATTAATTCTCGACTTCCAAACCGTCTCGCCACGAGGATTTACAAAAGCAGAGTAACCCGTATTGGTTGCGATAGCTGCCCATCTATCAGTTTCAATTGCTCGCATTACATCGAGAGCATGATGTTGATCTAACATGGGCGGTTTGTAATGGGCATTGTTGGAAGCGGTGATCATAAATTCCCCTCCATTCGCCGCCTGATATCGGAAATTTTCAGCAAAGGCTGAATCGTAACAAATTCCGACAATGGCGCGGCCAAACGGCGTATCAAACAATTGTTTAGAATTACCGGGTACTAAATGAGCATCTAAGGGGGAAAGCCGATTAATAATCCCGCCTAAAATTTCGTAAAAAGGGATATATTCGCCTAAAGGCACTAGCTTTAGTTTATCGTAGCGGCCGACAATTTCTCCAGTGCGATCGATCGCCAATAAGCTGTTAGTGATACTATTGTCTTGCTGTCCGAAGCCTCCCACCCAAGCCACAACGCCGCGTTCGAGAATAGCTTGGTAAAAGGAAAGGGTAGAACGCTGATACTCGTTTGTCCAGATAAAAGGCAAAGCCGTCTCTGGAATTAACACAGCATCGACTTTCCTGTCGGCTAACTCTTTGTATCCACTGGTGTAACCTTCCAAAGCGCGCCCCCAACCCCCTGAATCAAACTTAATCTCGTTAGGAATATTGCCTTGAATAATGCCAATTTTTAAAGCGGTTGCAGCTTCTTGATTCAAAGGGCGGTTGTATAAGCTCCATCCTGCAATATGCAAAACTACACACAAACTAGCAGGCAAAATATAAGCAATCCAATTCTTCCTTCTTCCTTCTTCCTTCTTCCTTCTTCCTTCTATAAAAGCTTCGGCGATTAAGCCATTTACTGCTACAATAGCGGCTGTTACTGCGCTGGGCCCGGAGAGTTGACCGAGGTGCAATATTGCTAAATTGTGCGGGCTTTGGGTATATGATAGGGATGTCCACCACAGCGAACCTGTACTCCAAATACTTTCTAAGGCACACCACAAAGCTGTGCCAATTAAAACGCGAGTTAATGCTAAAAATTGAGCTTTACCCCCCCCTTGTAAAGGGGGGGAGTTAAGAATAAGAATAGGATTTTTGCCTGGTAAAGTGAGGGAGTTGAGAATTACAAATAGCCACGCCCAAACGGCGACTAAGGCTGCTCCCCAGAGGGTGATGAATGCCCAGCAAAAAAGTGCGATCGCCAAACTCGGCCACCAAGGAACTCCCAACCAAGTCATTGGGTGAATTCCCATAATCCAAGATAAAGCTAATCCGTGATAGCCAATTCCCCAGAGTGAAGGAAGAAGGAAGTTCGGCAACGAGCACTGTACAAGATGTAACGGATGGATGTTGAGGAAAGAAGGAAGAAAGAGAAATTTTTGTTTTTGTTCTTCTATTTTTGGCTTGTGATAACTGACAACCAAAACCCACAGGGGAGCTAATGCTACCCAAGCCAATAGCCAAGCATTTACTGGTGCGGTTGTCAATGCCATCAAAATGCCGCTCAAAAATACGATCGCCCAGGCTAATGTTTTGGATTTATGAACCACGAGTTTTTTTAATTTGTGCCTGTTAAATATCGCCACTTTGATGATTGCCAAAAATAATAATTCCTAATTAATATATCAGATCGATCGGGAAGAAGGAAGCTCGGCAACGCGCAGTGTATGGGATTTAACGGATTTAACAGAAGGAAATCTATAAAATTCTACTTACCAAAACAAAAAGCGCCCCTATTTCTAGGAGCGCTTTTTGTTAAATCAAAAGCTAAATTTAGCCGTTGATGGAAGGAGCAACCATTGCTACTGGGGTGACTTCACCGGCGGCCAAGTCGAGGGGGAAGTTGTGAGCGTTGCGCTCGTGCATTACTTCCATACCCAAGTTAGCGCGGTTGATGACATCAGCCCAAGTGTTGATGACGCGACCTTGCGAGTCGATAATCGATTGGTTGAAGTTGAAACCGTTCAAGTTAAACGCCATCGTGGAAATACCCAAAGCGGTAAACCAGATGCCGACAACTGGCCATGCACCTAACAAGAAGTGCAAAGAACGGCTGTTGTTAAAGCTCGCGTATTGGAAGATTAACCGACCGAAGTAGCCGTGGGCTGCAACGATGTTGTAGGTTTCTTCTTCTTGACCGAATTTGTAACCGTAGTTCAAAGATTCAGTTTCGGTTGTTTCGCGAACCAAGCTAGAGGTAACAAGAGAACCGTGCATGGCGGAGAACAGAGCACCGCCGAAGACACCAGCAACTCCCAACATATGGAAGGGGTGCATCAGAATGTTGTGCTCGGCTTGGAACACGATCATGAAGTTGAATGTGCCGGAGATACCCAAGGGCATACCGTCAGAAAAGCTGCCTTGTCCGATCGGGTAAATCAAGAATACTGCGGTGGCTGCTGCAACAGGTGCAGAGTAAGCGACGCAGATCCAAGGACGCATACCTAAGCGGTAGGACAGTTCCCATTCACGACCCATGTAGCAGAAAATGCCAATCAGGAAGTGAAATACTACCAATTGGTAGGGGCCGCCGTTGTACAACCATTCATCGAGGGAAGCTGCTTCCCAGATGGGATAGAAGTGAAGCCCGATCGCATTCGATGAAGGAACAACTGCACCAGTAATGATGTTGTTGCCGTACATCAATGAACCTGCAACGGGTTCGCGGATGCCGTCGATGTCCACTGGAGGAGCAGCGATGAAGGCGATGATGTAGCAGATGGTGGCGCTGAGCAAGGTGGGAATCATCAAGACGCCGAACCAACCGATGTAAATGCGGTTCTCGGTGCTAGTTACCCACTCGCAGAACCGTTCCCAAACGTTGCCGCTTTCGCGACGCTGTACGGTTGTTGTCATTTGGTTTATGATGGCTTAATTGAATTTTCAAAGTTCGTTGTGGGAATGCCCCACGCTTATATTAGTAACACCATTCACTAAAGTTTGCCAAGGGATTACTGCTGACAATTCAAAAATTTTACAAACTTTTACAAAAACTTGATTATTAGTAAATATTTGTATTATTTTACAAAGTAAAATTACACACCAAACTGGTTAAATACAGCGGTCAGAAGAACTGAATCTATTGTCTGTAGCTTGGTTCAGCAGTTAGAGCAAATTATTTTTGTTCAGGTCGATTCTCTTTCTATTTAAATATCTGTTAATTAGGTCGTGAAGAGATGATTTTTAATATTTATTTACATATCATCGGTGGATTCTGCGAGGGTAAGTTTGTATCGGGAGAATACTGAAAACCGGGTTTCTAGTGCGGGCTGCATTCTGAACAAGATCCAATCCACCAGGTTTATTGACGAAAAAAGAAACCCGGTTTCTGAAGCGCTGGGCAATAGAAATCAACCGGGTTTCTGAGGATGAGTCCGTAAGTTCTGCGTAAAAATTAGCCTTTAGCCTGGGGGCCACTTCATCTGCCGTCCGCCGAGAATGTGAAGGTGCAGGTGGTCTACAGTTTGGCCGCCGTCGCTGCCGCTATTAATGACGACGCGATAGCCGTTGCTAAGTCCGAGTTGGTCTGCTACCCGCTTGACAGTCAGCAGCAGGTGTCCCATGAGAGCATGATCTTCCGACTCGGCATCGGCTAATTTGGCAATAGGCTGTTTGGGAATGACGAGGATGTGGACGGGTGCTTGCGGATGGATATCTCTGAACGCGAGGGCCAAGTCGTCTTCATAAACGATGTCTGCTGGAATCTCTTTGCGGATGATTTTGCTGAAAAGCGTTTCTTGAGTTGTCATGGGTGTTAAGGAAGGAAGAAGGAAGAAGGAAGAAGGAAGAAGGCGGAAGGGGGAAGTGGGAAGTGGGAAGAGGGAAGGCGGAAGTGGGAAGGGAGAAGGGGAAGAGGGAAGAGGGAAGACTCAGCAGGAGAGAAGGAAGAGGAGAAAAAGAAGAGGCAAGGAAAAGTTTTTCTTGCCTCTCCCGATATTCATTAGTCATTGTTAATCATAATAGATGATGAATCAAGGACAGGCAAATTAAGGATAAAGAAAAATGCTTGCTAGGGTTTGGAGTGCATCGATCGTTGGAATTGACGCGGTAAAGGTTGGTGTTGAGGCTGATGTGTCGGGCGGACTACCGAAAATTGTGGTGGTGGGATTGCCAGATTCTGCGGTGCAAGAAGCTAAAGAAAGGGTTAAGGCTACCCTAAAAAATTCGGGATATGCTTTTCCGATGCGGAGTATTGTGATTAATTTAACTCCGGCGGATTTGCGGAAGGAAGGGCCGAGTTTTGATTTGCCGATCGCCATTGGCATTTTAGCAGCATCGGAACAAGTCAGCGCGGAACTTTTGGGAGATTATTTGTTTTTAGGGGAACTTTCTTTAGATGGGAGTTTGCGGCCTGTGGCTGGAGTTTTGCCGATCGCCGCTGCTGCTCAAAAAATGGGTATTTCAGGATTAGTTGTACCGGCTGGTAACGCGCAAGAAGCGGCTTTGGTGCACGGAATATCTGTTTATGGTTTTGAGAATATTTTTGCAGTTACGGATTTTTTGAACAATCCTGGAGTTTATTCGCCTGTAGAAGTAAACGCTCGAGAAGAATTAGCAAAAACGCGGTTGCCGGGTTTGGATTTAAAGGATGTAAAGGGGCAAATTCACGCGCGACGGGCTTTGGAAATTGCGGCTGCGGGGGGACACAATTTAATTTTTGTGGGGCCGCCAGGGAGCGGTAAGACTATGTTGGCGAGGCGTTTGCCGGGTATTTTGCCGCCGCTGACTTTTGAGGAAGCTTTGGATGTAACTCAAATTCATTCGGTTGCTGGGTTGTTGAAGGATAAGGGAATGCTGGTGAGCGATCGACCTTTTCGCAGTCCTCACCATTCAGCATCTGGCCCTTCTTTGGTAGGTGGCGGCAGTTTTCCGCGTCCGGGTGAAATTTCTTTAGCACATCGCGGCATTCTTTTTTTGGATGAATTAACTGAGTTTAAAAGAGATGTTTTGGAGTTTTTGCGACAACCGCTGGAAGATGGTTATGTGACAATTTCTCGAACTAGACAATCGGTGATGTTTCCGGCTCAATTCACTTTAGTTGCGAGTACGAATCCTTGCGCTTGCGGTTATTACGGCGATTCGATTCAACAGTGTACTTGTTCGCCGCAAAAGAGGGAGCAATATTGGGCAAAACTTTCGGGTCCTTTGATGGATCGGATTGATTTGCAAGTGGCAGTTAATCGTTTGAAACCTGAAGAAATTACGCGACAGCCGACGGGGGAGGAGTCGGAACCGGTGCGGGTGAGGGTGCAGCGGGCGCGAGAGCTCGCTACTCGCCGTTTTCAGTCGGAATCTAGTTTGCGCTGTAATGCGGAGATGCAAAGCAATCACATTAACAAATGGTGTCAGTTGGATGAGGCTTCTCGGAATTTGTTGGAGATGGCGATTCGGAAGTTGGGGCTTTCGGCGAGGGCTAGCGATCGCATTTTGAAGGTTGCTAGAACTATTGCTGATTTGTCGGGGGATGAAAGCTTGAAAACGAATCATGTGGCGGAGGCGGTGCAGTATCGGACGATCGATCGGATGCAGTAAGTCAGCAACGGCTCAAAACACACAATACCCCCATCCCCGACTTCTTAAAGAAGTTGGGTATTTAACAGTTGATTCGGCGATTTAAATCACGTCTAAACATACGAAGTCCCAGCAGAGGGGGACTAAGGGCTTAAGGGGGTGTTGAAGCTCGATTGATGTTGTCCAATTATTTAATTGAGCCGCTGAAACGCCCCGATGTTCCCATGTTGATTGTCTGATTTTGTGCTGCATGGTGCTAGGAGAACTTGTGACAGTTGCGTAAGTTCTGTTTGTGTTAGAGTGGGGGAGGCGACAGCAAACCAAGGCAGCAGTTAAAGTGGCGATCGAGGAAGCTTTAGACCAACGGCCCGAAAGCTAATCAACTGAAGTGTATCAGCGCAAATATCAAGAGGTTTATCAGCACGTCTAGGAATCTTATTCTGAGGCCACACGCAGTATTTATACGACAGCAGCTTGAAGCAGGTGTCAATGCCACCCACAGCTTTTGTCAAAAATCCCTCATAATTTCCTCAAAAATTCATCAAGTTTTTACCCACTTTTTGTCATGTTTACTGTAATTTATGATACAGATCGCCCAAGTTGCGCGAATCTCCACAACGGTAGAATTTTTAATATTTAATTTCCCGCTCTCCCTCTCCCTCCTTCTCCCTCGCTCTTCCTCCCTCTTCCTCTTTCCCTGACCCCCTCTCGCTGTTTCACCCTAAAATTTGAAATTTTTGAGTGACAAATCATGGCACGATCGCAGCGCGTTTTGATACCATGCAATCAAGCGCAAGACAATCAGGGAATGCACTGGAGGTGTGTAAATGGAGCTTTTGGCAGAACAAAAACGGTGCTTGGATTGCTTGGTAAGCTCGATCGAGCAATTGGGAGGTCGAGTAGACATTCCAAAGCTGGAGCAGATAGCTGAGCTAATCATTCAAACGATGAGAGGGCCTTGGCGCTACTTTCACACGTCGGAACACATTTTTGAGGTCGGAGGGTCAGTCGATCCGATCGAGGTGCTGGCTGCGCTGTTTCACGACCTCGTGTACGTGCAAGTCGATCAGGGCGTTAGTTTCAATATTAGTAGCGCCCTTTGTCCATTTGTCAAAGAAGTGCGATCGCAGTTAGTTATTAGAGATGAAACCGAACTGCCCGACGATGCCATGTATCAGCTAGTGGCCTCAGTATTTGGGTTTATTCCCGGCAAGGCTCTCTCTCCGTTTGGTGGCCAAAACGAATTTTTGAGTGCCGTTATTGCTGCCAAATCTTTGGAGCCTTTTTTGCCAGCTAGTACGATCGCCGAAATCGCCGCTTGCATCGAAGCTACTATTCCTTTTCGTCCCCTTTCGCCCAGCGGTTTGAGCGCGATCGAACTTTTGTACCAACGTTTGGTAAGTATAAATCGCGATTTTAACTTGGGATGGAGCGATGCCCAAACCGTAGAAATTGCCAAGCGTTCTGTCAGGCTAGCAAATAGAGATGTCGAGAATTTTGCATCTCCAAATTCCTCTAATTTCTTAGACAATACCTGGAATTTGATGCCAGAAACTAACCACGAATTGAGCAATGTTAATTCCTATACTGTTGCCGGATATCGCAGGTCTCTGCAAAAAATGGAAGGATTTTTGAACTTCCTCAAACCCGAACTGGTTTTCCAGAAGTTTATGCAAGAGCCGGACGATGAAACCTACGCTAACCTGATTGCCCGAACTCGCAAAAATATCGAAGTTGCTAAACTTTATCTGGGTATCAAGCTAATTACCATCGCCATTTTAGAAGCTCTTTCCTACCGATTGGGGCGCGATATTCCGCTTTCTACTATGATGGGAGAATTGCGCGCCCCCGGATTTAAGACCTCGGTTTTAGAGGATTACTTGCCCAACAAACAGATCGCCTACCCATTAGAAACTCAGTTGGAAAAAGAGGTTTTAAATTTGTTAGCAATAGGAAGAAATCAAGAATCTCCCTATGATATTAAAAACTCTCCCGTAGCTACGTTTATTATCAAATCTATCGGCTTTGCTGAAACTGAAAACTTTTTGAAGAAAGCTCAAGAGTTTTTTGCCGGTCATATTTCCTCGGAAGAGTTTCTGTCTTATTGTTCTCCCGATGTCATCGAGACCATCTCCTCCGGGGTGATGAAACTCTTTGACAGCAGGAAGACGGCTTTAGGGAAAGTTAAATTAGTTCACCAAACTGTTTCTTAGGATAGGTTGGCACAATCTTAAAACGTTTTCCATCGCAGAAACCAGGTTTTTTGAGTTGAGCCACAATGTCCGGTTAGTCTGAGATGTTGCACCATTCTCGCTTAACAGGCCCGAAAGCCTGTTCATAAAAGGCTAATTGAGAATGGTGCCAGATATCAGCTTTCAAGGACTTTAGCTATGAGTCAGGGGTTTGAACCCCTGGCGGACTAATTCGACATCCAACTTCTATTGCGGTGAACCAGTCGCACCCTCTGCGCCGGAGTTGCTCTCAGGTACAGCCGTATCTGTAGGATTAGAATCGCTCCGGCTTTCGGTATTAGTTTCGCCGCTGCTACCTGCTCCTGGAGCGCCCTCATCTTGAGTTGGGGGTGGAGTAGCTGAACTCTCAGGTGCTGGAGTTGGCGGAGTCGAAGCTGGCTCATTCTGCGGAGTCGGAACCGTAGTATTGGTATTATTTGACGGCGAAGATGGAGACGGCGCTGCTTCCTGAGCGGGTGCATCTTGCTGCTGTGAATTTGGAATTGTAATATTGATATTGGGAGACGGATTTGCTTGAGGAGCCGGAGTTGCCTGTTGAGCTGGACTTGGTTGAGGATCAGGCGTAGCGTTTTGAGCTGGACTTGGTTGAACCGGAACAACCTTTTCAATGATCGTTTTTTCTCTCTCTATAGTCCGAGTCGGAGCAGGTGTTGCGGAAGGTTGATTCGCTTTCGGTACAACAATCACAGGAGCAGAAGCAGGAGTAGGAGCCTCCTCACCCCGATTGAAGTAATATACAGTGCCCAGAACTAAGCCTACCAAAGAAGTAAGAAGAATCCCTAACAGTAACCCGCGACCAGCATTCTCATTATCGCGGACTTCTTGGACTCCAAGTTGGCGGTGGTTTTCCGCCATTTGACCTTGTACATAACCTTGGTGATGAGCTGCTTCTTTAGAAGCCTTCCCCGTTGTACCCGGAACACTTGTAGTGGTTCGCGTTGTACTGACGTGACCGTTACTTGCATCTGTGTGAACTTCTTGATGAATTTCACGGCTAGAACTATTTTCTTCGTTAGGTTTCATAATTATCTTCGCCACAACTATTATTCAAAAAATATTTGTCTGTAGGAGATGCTCTGGTTGGAAAACTTGAGCTAAGCTGTTCAGCATTGTCAAGATTCAGGCAAGATTCATGTGTAAGCATTTAACGTTTTGGTCATACCCAGTTTAAATGCTTAACAGCTTTCTGCTTAGGGAGTTTAGAGAACTTTTGGCTTTTCCTTCATCTGTATCGAATCTAACTCGTTAAGGTATTAACCAGGCTCTACCCTCAGAGTGATTGCCCAACTCCTCAAAGGAATAGGATGAGCCCGACTTCAACAAAGAATACCCGCTAAATGAGTTATTTATAATGTTTGCTGTGCAAGCATATAGCAATCATTTGCAGGAGTCGTAAAAAAAATTACGACTCCTGCAAGGATTGCTATATTTATAAAGCCCGTTTGTGCTTGAAATGTGTTTAAGTCCGATTAGATAGCCACAATTAAGTTTTTAGTAATAAAGCCCAGTTTTTTCTCATCCATCAACAGAGGATAGTCGTACTCACTACAAACAAGCTTTATTACAGGAAATTAACCGGACATGAGCATTACTGACAACTGAGTTTTTTTACTCGGTTCTTTCAATGATGATGGTAAGGTGAGCGACTAATGCACCTATCGCTCCTATTGCTGCAATGACTGGAAACAACGCCGCACCGATGACTCCGCCGACTACTCCCACCGTCAGAGGAACTTCTACCAATACCCGTCCCTCTTCATTTTTGATAATGATGCGGCGGATATGGCCTTCGTGCATCAGTTCTTTAACTTTAGCAACCAAATCGTCGCCGTTAATCTTCAACTCCTCGACGCTAACTTTTTCCTGAGTATAAGTAGGGGTTTCTAAAGGAGTCGTTTCAAAATTAACCTCACTCATTTTGTCGGCAGAAACTTTTTCAGATACAGGTATTGATTCGAGTTCTCTTGTCCCGACTGGTTCTTGTAGGCGTTCTGTAGGTGTGTCCATTTTTTGTTCTCCTTTTAGGTAAAAGTATTTTTGTATAGAATTATATTGAAATATAACACGCCACTTTTTTTGAATCAATCATTCTTTTGGGTGATCTTGCTGCTGCTGTCGTGATTTTCTGAATGTATGATGATGAAAATTCCCTCACTCTCTCGCTTCTAGGCTTATCCCATCTGTCCATCTTTCCTTGTGCCGTTTAGTTAACTGTCTGCTTCTAACCCTCGCACCGCCTAATCCTTGAAAAACTTCAAATCCAGACAACGAAAGGATGAGAGCGACTTCCACACTCTCAGAGACTCAGACTAAAGAGGTGTACAGGTTGAAATACTGACATTGTACTGAAAGTACGATCGTCCCGCCGTGTATACAATTACCACCTCTCGTTCGGGAAACCGCACATGGAAACCGTCGCTTACTTTCCTCAAATGTCATTTCAATTTAGCTCAGTGCGATCGCCAAATCAAACCCGACCCCCGGAGGTTCCTCAAATCAACATCTTAGAGTTTCTAATGAGAATTGCCTAAAATCAAGGGGGAGGAGAAGTAATAATGAGTGAAATATTATCGCAAGCACACCAACTTCCTCCAATTGAAGTTGAAGTTGGAGAAATGTCGGGTAAAATACAATTATTTCCTTCAGCTTCCTCTTGATTCTCTGTCTCCGATTTTCCAGCAACGGAATTTAAATATCATGTTGGTAGCCCGACGATAATTTTCGGGAAACTTTTAAGGCACATCAAGCGGATGTGTGGAATGTGAGTTTTAGTGGCGATCGCACAACTTTAGCATCTGTCGGGAAAAATTTCGTTGGTGAAGCTTTGGAGTGTCGATGCGGCTAAAGTATAAGCTGCCGAACTTGACAAATTGCTCGCCATCGGCTGTCCCTGGCTGGAAGACTACCTACAATACAATATTCGGGTTGAGTGCGATCGGCATTTGTGCGAAAAAACTGACAATTGAGATTTATTGGCAATTGCCGGAAACCTGTTTTGCCTGAATTTTAAAATCGGGCGATCGGCTGCAGATTTGTCGCTATTCTTGTCTTATTGTAATATAATTTTACGCAAGGGGCAATACGAAATGTACTGCCACAGGTCGCAGATGTCTATCCATCTGAACCAAATTAATGTCATCAAACATTAAAAATAGTTATGACTGTTATATTCGGATTAGTAAAATCTTGGATATATAAAATTCAATACATAGTCAGGTTTCAAAGGGGTGTCTGCTGTTAAATCAATCTCACCTGCAATATCGTTTCGGGGGACACCAGCACGATTTAAGGCAAAAAAGAATCCTGCTGAATTAACTGGATTTGAGGGAGCAGAGGAAAGTTGATGACTAAGCTATAAAAAGAGTTGAAAAGGCCTTCTAAATAGTAGACAAGACTCCAGCAGCCAACCGCAACTGCCAATTACCAAAGGAGGGAGCAGTGTATGAAACTGACGGGTTGAGTCCCCTAAAATCGCCGCTTGGTTTGCGATCGACTCTACAGGAATTAACCCTGTACGACTTTCTCCTAGAATCTGAGTGTCCGGGGGACGAAGTTGCTAAAATTTTTCAAGCAAACCCTTTAGTTCCGGGCATCATCATCACTCAGCAAGGAAAGTTTATAGGGATGATTTCGCGGCGGCGTTATTTTGAACACATGAGCCGCCCCTACAGCTTGGAGTTATTTTCTCAACAGCCTTTGTTCATACTCTACCGCTTTACTAAAACTGATATGTTGGTTCTCGATCGCGAAACCTCAATTATGACAGCAGTGCGGCAGTCTTTGGAGCGATCGCCCGAATTAATCCACGAACCAATTGTAGTACAAGTAGAACCGGAAACTTACAAACTTTTAGACGTACACCAACTGCTGCTTTCTCAGTTACAAATTCACGAGTTATCAACCGTGGCGATGCGCGAGTCGCAAGCGCAATTGAGACATCAAGCCCAACAGCTAGAACTTGCCCTGCTGGAACTTCAGCGCACTCAAACTCAACTAATTCAAACAGAGAAAATGTCTTCTTTGGGGCAGTTAGTAGCAGGAGTAGCTCACGAAATCAACAATCCGATCGGCTTTATTTACAGCAATTTGCACCACGCTAAAGAGTACACGCAAGCTTTAATGCAGATGCTTGACATCTACCGACAGCACTGTTCCGAACCCATCGCAGCAATTGAAGCGGAAGCAGAAAAAATCGAACTCGATTATTTGCTAGAAGACTTGCCGAAAGTCTTAAATTCTATGCAGCAAGGTGCAGAAAGAGTGCGCGACATCGTTTTGTCGCTGCGGAATTTTTGCAGATTAGACGAAGCTGAAATGAAGCAGGTCAACATTCACGACGGTATCAACAACACGATTATGCTGTTGCAAAGCCAGCTTAAAGGGAAACCGGGGTACGAGGCGATCGAAATTCACAAAGAATACAGCGACTTGCCGCTGGTGCAGTGCTATCCCGGACAGCTCAATCAGGTATTTATGAATATTTTACTTAATGCAATTTACGCTCTTGTTGAGTCTAATAAACACGAAAATGTCGATAATAAAAGCGCGAAAAAGTCGCAATCATGCGAGCAAAATCAGTCTTGTACAAAGACTAAATCATCAGTTTATAAGTCTACCTGCCTGATTCCTACGATTCGGATTCGCACCGAGTTAATTGATAAAAAAAAGGTAATAATTAAAATTTCTGACAACGGCCCGGGGATGACAGAAGATGTTCGGAAGCGGTTGTTTGACCCTTTCTTTTCTACTAAGCCGGTCGGTCAAGGAACGGGTTTGGGACTGTCGATTAGCTATGAAATTGTTGTGAACCAACATGGCGGCGCATTGAAGTGCTTTTCGGAACTGGGAAAAGGAGCAGAATTTGCGATCGAAATTCCACTTCAACAGTCTTCCCTAGCACAGATTTTGCCTCGCTTTGCGTGATATAGCAGAAGGCAGAAGGCAGAAGGCAGAAGGCAGAAGGCAGAAGGCAGAAGGCAGAAGGCAGAAGGCAGAAGGCAGAAGCAATAAAAGTTAGGGACTCGGCGGTTGAAACCGCTTCTTGTCAAACTTTCGTTCCTCTCGCTTGAGACTAAAGAATAAAGCCCGTCAGCTACCGCGAACCTTTGCAAACCCACTTCCACAAAGGATGACTCGGCCCCTGTTGGCGAATGCGGCGAACTTGTTGTTCCAAACCCTGTTTTTCCCGGTGGGGCAATCCTCGCATCATATTGCGACTTTGCCAAGTTAGCACTCCTAAAGTCATCCCCAAGCACAAACCCAAACCGAGAGTGGGCCAGCGATGAAAAGATAAACCATAGCGCACCGCCGCCCAAGTGAAGTGTTCTAACCACAAAGCTATTTCGCGTCGCAAACCCCAAATGCTCAAAGAACCGACGCTAATCCACAGCAATATCACAGTTAACCAGCGGCCGTAAACTGTTAGTTTGTGAAGCCTTTGGACTTCAATTTCAAAAGTTTGGTCAGTAGTCATTTGTTATTTGTTATTTGTCATTTGTCATTGGTTATTGGTTATTGATGATTTATTAGTCAGTCAACAGTTAACCGTCAACAGTTAACCGTTAACAGTCAATTAAACTTCCTCTGACTGGTTGATTCCTTCTGCGGGGACGGGGATGGAGTGACCGGTCCGACTGCGCCACCAAGCTAGTAGCGTACTGGCAACGAAAATACTCGAATACGAACCAGCAATAAAACCGACAATCAAAGCTAAAGCAAAGTATTTGAGGGTTTCGCCGCCAAACAAAAAGATTGAAAACAATGTCAGCAGCGTGGTAAACGTTGTGTTAATTGACCTTCCCAGCGTCTGCATGACAGCATCATCGACAATTTGATCGATCGACTGTCCCGGATTTAGCTTGATTACTTCTCGCACGCGATCGTAAATTACCACAGTATCATTAACAGAAAAACCGATAAGTGTCAAGAGCGCGACCACAAATAAACTGTCAACTTCCAGTCCTTGAACTAAACCCAAAAACGAGAAAACACCAAGCGTGATCAACACGTCGTGAAACACAGCCACAAAAGCAAAAAAGGCATAATCCAACTGAAATCGGAATGTCAGATAAGCAGTAATTCCAGCAAAAGAAACCAACAAAGCCAGCAAACCCGAAGTAAACAACTGTTTGCCGAGGGTAGGCCCAACCGTATCAATTTGAGTAGATTGAGGAGAAAAAGCACCTATCTTTTCGCTCAAAGCTGTTTGCAAATTAGTCCGCTGTTCGACATCCAAAGTTTTCGTTCGTAACGATAAACCTCGCTGTTCTGTGCCGATAACTTGAATGCTGCTACCGGCCAAACCTTGGGTGTCCAGGACTTGGCGGACAGCAGCAAGATCGATGGGTTTACAATTTTCCGGTTTCGTGCAGTCGAGTTCAAATTGCAGCCGAGTGCCGCCGATAAAGTCCAAACTCGGCCGCAGCGGTGCGCGGATGTCGGGACGAGTCCAAGAAATCGCCATCGACACTATACCTGCGAGGATTATAGCGGCGGAAATACTCCACCAGAGCGATCGATATTTGATTACACTGAATTTCATAATTTAGCGGGAATTGGGAATTGGTAATTGGGCATTGGGCATTGGGCATTGGGCATTGGGCATTGGGCATTGGTAATTAATTTACAACTAATTTTTAGCGGTTTGTAGTTGATAACTATTACCGATTACCAACTACCAATTACCAATTACCAACTACCAATTACCCATTAACTATTAGCAGTTTTCGACAAATTAGGACAAAACAACTGAGGTTTCCGCAATGCTGGAAAGCTCAATACTACGAACAGCAGAGTGCGGCTGCAAGTGAGCGCAGTAAACATACTCACTACTACGCCCAATCCCAGAGTTACAGCAAACCCTTTAACTAAACCTGCGCCCAAGGAGAACAAAGCAAGACAAGCAATAACTGTTGTGACGTTGCCGTCTAAAATGCTGGAAAAAGCGCGGTAAAAACCCGATTCGACCGATCGATAAAGCGATTTCCCCGCGCGCAACTCTTCCCGCGTGCGCTCAAAAATCAGCACGTTAGCATCCACTGCCATCCCGATGCTGAGCACAAAACCAGCAATTCCCGGCAGGGTTAATGTCACTCCCAAAAGCACGAAAGCTGCCCAAGTTAACAGAGCATAAATTAACAGAGAAATATTGGCAATTATGCCGGGGAGTCGATAGTAGGCAACCATGAAAATCAAGACTAAAATTAAGCCGCCGATACCTGCGTTAATACTGCTTTGAATGCTGTCTCTACCCAAGGTAGCGCCGACTGTGCGGTTTTCGACAATTTCGACCGGCACAGGCAAAGCACCACCGCGCAATTGCACTGCCAAATCGTTGGCTTCTTGCGTTGTAAAGTTGCCTTGAATTACGGCACTCCCACCAGTAATTCCTGTTTGGGCAAATTCAACGCCGACGACGGGAGAACTGATCATTCTTTCGTCTAGGAAAATACCGATACTGCGTCCGGTGCCGGCTAAATTTTTCGTTAGTTGGGCGAATAGTTCGCCTCCTTGGGCATCGAAAACGAGAGCAACGTTCCAGTTGTTCCCAGCCGCCAAGGGTTGAGGTTGAGCGTCTTTGAGGTTTTCGCCACCGAGGCCGGTGCTTTTGAAGAGTTTGGCGATCGCCTCATTACTTCTTTTCAAAGCAGCCTGATTTTCTTTAATAGCAGCCTCATTCGGGTTAATTTTCAATTCTTCTTGTTTGACCAGCAATTCCTGCTGCAACTGCCTTTCAATGGCTAATTGGGTTTCTGTTCCGGGCAGTTGTTCCAGAAATTCTAGCTTTGCCGTGCCGCCCAAAACTCGTTCTGCTTGCTGCGGGTCGCTCACTCCAGGCAACTGAACAAGGATCTGATCTGTACCCACCGGTACCACTAATGCTTCGGAAACGCCCAAACCGTTGACGCGGTTTTCGACAATCCGCAGCACTGCTTTTAACATTCCCTCGTCAATTTTGGTAATTGTGGGCGTAGTTTTTACTTGAATTGTGAGTTGCGACCCTCCTTGCAAGTCTAATCCCAGCCGCGTCGGAATAGTTACTATTACAGTAATGGCGGCGATGATTAGAACAAAAATTAGGGCTAATAGCGAACGTTGTTTTTGCATATTTAATTATTAGTCATTGGTCAGTTGGCAGTTGTCAGTTGACAGTTGGCAGTTGGCAGATTTTAGTCATCAGTCATCAGTCATCAGTCAACAGTCATCAGTCAACAGTCAACAGTCAACCAATGACTACTGACTAATCACTATTTATACTCGCAAAGCTACCATTTTTTGGACTGCTTCGACAATTTGATTGGGTTGGACAATTGTCAGTCTTTCCAAATTGCCGTTGTAAGGTGTGGGAATATCTTGTGAAGACAGGCGCAAAACCGGTGCGTCGAGTTCGTCAAAAAATCGATCGCTGATTGAGGCAATTAGTTCGGCACCGATGCCTCCTGTTTTCATGCACTCCTCTACAATGATTACTTTGTGAGTTTTGCGAATGGATGCGCCGATGGTCTCCATGTCCAGGGGTTTGAGAGAAATTAGGTCGATTACTTCTGGATCGTAACCTTCTTTTAGCAGTGCGGGCACGGCTTGCAAGACGTGGTGCCGCATCCTGGAATAAGTCAGGATGGTGACATCTTTGCCCGATCGCACAATTTCTGCTTTGTCCAGCGGCACTAAATATTCTGTTTCTGGCAAATTTTCTTTGAGGTTGTAAAGAAGGACGTGCTCGAAAAACAGAACGGGGTTATCGTCGCGGATGGCTGATTTTAAGAGTCCTTTGGCGTTGTAGGGAGTCGAACAGGCGACTATTTTCAAACCCGGTACTGCTTGGAAATATGCTTCTAACCGCTGGGAGTGTTCGGCGCCGAGTTGTCGGCCCACGCCGCCAGGCCCACGAATTACCATTGGCATTTTGAAGTTGCCACCGGATGTGTAGCGCAGCATTCCGGCGTTGTTGGAAATTTGGTTGAAGGCCAGCAGCAAAAAGCCCATGTTCATGCCTTCGATGACAGGCCGCAGTCCCGTCATTGCTGCGCCTACTGCCATGCCTGTAAAGCTATTTTCGGCGATCGGGGTGTCGAGCACTCTAAGTTCGCCGTATTTGTTGTAGAGGTCTTTGGTGACTTTATAGGAACCGCCGTATTGACCTACGTCTTCGCCGAGTACGAATACGGCGGAGTCGCGGGCCATTTCTTCGTCTAACGCCTCGCGGAGGGCGTTGAACAATAAGGTTTCTGCCATAGGAGGTGAAGCAATGATTGCAGGAGGGTCAGATTAGAATCTTAACCTTTTGGGGGTGTGGATGAGGATGCGATCGCAAATTCGGCAGTTAAAACCTGAGATTTTGCCAATCTTTATCATAACATTTGTATTATGTCAATGAATATTTAAGTTAAAATAATACTAATATCAAATCCGTTAGCATCGGAATAGTAAATTCGAGTTCACTGTTGACGGTTGACGGTTGACGGTTGACGCTGTGAACAGTCAACCGTCAACAGTCAACATCATTTCCGGTTACACCGGAAATGATATAACTTGCCTGCCCACAGCAGAGGAATATTATGCTCCAGACAAAAACTCAACTCACTTTGGAAGAGTTTCTCACTCTTCCCGAAGGAGAAGGCGATATTACCTACGAACTTATTGACGAGCAAGCAGTACCGAAGATGTCACCTAAAAAATTTCATTCTCGCCTCACCCGAAGCCTAATAAAAATCCTCGAACAGTGGGGTGAGGAACGGGGAGAAATTGGTGTAGAATGGGCGGTAAGATTAACCAGACTGGGGCGAGACTGGGTGCCAGTACCAGACCTTTTATATGTTTCTTACGAACGCTTATCTCCTGACTGGAATCAAGATGAAGCCTGTCCTGTAGCCCCAGAATTAGTCATAGAAATTATTTCACCCGAACAAACTTTCGGTCAGTTAGCTGCTAAAGCGAGAGATTATTTAGATGCTAAGGTATTGCGGGTTTGGGTAGTAGATAGCAAGGCGAGAAGCATTACAGTTTTTTACCCCGATGCAGCACCGCAGACTTATATGGGAGATACGCTATTAATAGATACACTTTTTGATGGATTAGAATTTACGGCTTCACAGCTATTTCAGATGGCAAAAATACCATAAACTTTTTTGGGAGGAGTGTGTGGTAGTTCACAAGCTATTCCATTCTTCAAGAGTAATTTGCCTTTCTATAACAGGGCTATTTCGTTCTAGACAGTAGGCAGGGTTTAGGTTTAGAGTTTAGAAGTCGGATTCACCCTAACTTATGA